>JAFTKE010000037.1 GCA_017456045.1 Oscillospiraceae bacterium | reverse complement strand
GACGTGGTTATCGCCAGCCCCGACATGATGGGTGTTGTTGGCCGTCTGGGTAAGCTGCTGGGCCCCAAGGGTCTGATGCCCTCTCCCAAGGCCGGTACCGTCACTCCCGACGTTGCCAAGGCTGTTCAGGAGTCCAAGGCTGGTAAGGTCGAGTACCGTCTGGACAAGACCAACATCATCCACTGCCCCATCGGCAAGGTGTCCTTCGGCACCGAGAAGCTGGCTGAGAACATGGACACCCTGGTCAAGGCTGTCGTGAAGGCCAAGCCCGCCGCTGCCAAGGGCCAGTATATCCGTTCCTGCACCGTCGCTTCCACCATGGGCCCCGGTGTCAAGGTCTCCACTTCCAAGTACGTGTGATCTACACGATGAAACGCCCCGAAGCATCCGCTTCGGGGCGTTTTACTATTCAAAATTCTCCCACATGATACATCACCGCCGAAAGGGCACACAGCGGAGCCGTCTCACAGCGCAATATCCGCTTCCCAAGGGTGCAGATATCCATCCCCGCCTCCTTGGCCCTCTCCACTTCCGAGGCCTCCAGACCGCCCTCAGGGCCTGTTAGGAGGCTCACCGTGCGATAGTCCCCCGTCTGCAAGCTCATCTTCAAGGTCACGGCCCGCTCGTTCTCATAAAACAAGATCGCCTTGTCCGCCCGGGTCGCACGCTTCAAGGCCTCCGTATAGCTAGGAAGCACCACTACCTCCGGGATCGCCCCCCGCCCAGACTGCTCCGCTGCGGAAGCCGCGATCTTCTGCCACCGCTCCAGCTTCTTTTTCAGGCTCTTATCATCAGGCCGAGACACACACCGACTCGATGGGAACGCCACGATCTCGCAGGCCCCCAGCTCCGTGGCCTTCTGGATCACATGCTCCAGCTTGTCCCCCTTGGGGAACGCCATATACACGCTGACCCGCACCGCCGCCTCAGTCTGAGACTCCTGCCGATGCTTCACCACTAACGAGATCTGCCCCTCACTGATATCACTGACAGCGCAAAGGCACTCACTCCCCTGCCCATCGCATACCAGCACCTCTTCCCCTTCCTTCAAACGAAGGACCTTGGCATGCTTGGCATTCTCTCCCGTCAACACCAAGAACTCCGGCAGCATCTCCTCCGGCGTAACAAAAAATCTCGTCATGACGCACTCTCCGATCCATTACTATCCAGATAAGCCCGAAGCACTTCTTCGACCTCATCCTCATCCGGCGAATCGAACTGATCGATCTCATTGAGTATCCAATAGAAATACATACTGATCGCTTCGATGAAAGATGTCAATATCTCCTCTATGGTCCATCGCTCAGTTCGGACCGGAAGTCGTATCTCCGGGATATCCTCCTTGTCGAGAAATTCCGGATAGTCCTTGTGATCCGCCCAGTAAAACAAGTATCCTACATGCCGCTTATCCCGACTGATCAGATAATGCTTATATTCAAGATCCACCCATAACGTGACTGGGATAGAAAAATTGCCCTCCACCCATCGGACGAATGAGGTGATCTCCTCCCGGACCTGAGCCGGGATCTTATCATCGAAACCGATATCGAATCCACCCGTGATCTCCGGTCCAGTCCGGATCACCACATTCTTGGCGCGTTCCCATAGATGGTCTGCTCTCATCTCGACCCCTCCCTTCACAGTTTCGTGTCAACGACATTATATCACACACCCCACAAAGATGCAATCGATCCGTTGAAGCGGTACTGCATAGAAAAAACTTATTGACAAAAGCCCCCCATAAGGTTATAATATATGAGTTCCTGCGAGAGTGTTGGAATGGTAGACAAGCACGTTTGAGGTGCGTGTGGTTACGCCGTGTGGGTTCGAGTCCCATCTCTCGCACCAAAAGAAGATCCTGTCGAATTTCGGCAGGATCTTCTTTTGTATTATTCATTTTTCATTATTCAGCATTCATTATTCATTTAGGGCAGGATTTTCTTAATGAATAATGAAGTCGTTTTCGCTGATGAATAATGAATAATTGCTTTTATTTGGGGTTTATGATAATATATCTATCAACACGGCGAAGGAAAATAGATAATTGCGAGGGTTCGAATCCTAAAACGAAACATCTCTGTTGTAGTGTGTTCACAAAAGGGCGTGTTGCATAATACGACATCGTAGGGGCGAGCATTGCTCGTCCGGCGTTTTTGAAACAAAAACGCTTCGCCGCAGGTAAAAAACGTAGGATCCATCGCCAATACCGCTGATCGCAGGCGATCAGCGGCGGACGACACGATGGTCGCCCCTACGTCCTGGATCGACCTGTCATATCAAAAAGGGAGTGTTGCGTCATTTTGCAACACTCCCTTTTGTTCTCTTCCCTTTTCGATCAACTTTTTTATGATTTCTGTATCATCGATATGGGTCTCCATATATCCTCATTCGGAGCATATTATACATCCGTCAAACTTTTTATGTGATATCGATATCGCCCTTTTATAGACCCAAGATCAGGTCATCAAAATTTGCCCCCCCATGGGCACGATCCTCACTGGCCCCATACATTCGCCACATTCCGCCGATACCGCCGGCTCCCAAGAGGGATCCGGCACGAAGTCATAGGAACGAAGGACGGTGTGACTGGCATGTGCCCCGCAATGGGGACAAATATACTCTCTGATGCAGATCAAACCGATATCATCGCACCCCTGTTCTGAATAGCTGATACAAACTGTCTTTTTCCGTTCCATAGCTCGTACCTCCGTCACTGAGTCTGTTGGGTGAACAGATCGAACTCATATCCTTCTGCCCGCAGACCGTCGATCAGATCATCAAGCAGTGCCGCATTGGTAGTGGACACGGTATGCAGCAGATAGATACACCCGCTGTGGGCATGATCCATCAGTTTCTCCAGGGAAGCCTCCACATCAGGCTGGTCATCCGCCAGCCAGTCCACATAAGCATAGCTCCAATTCACTGTCCGATAACCCAATCCATGGGCCACCGCCAGCACCTGCTCTGAAAACTCTCCACTGGGCGGACGGAACAAGGTCATCTCGTACCCATATTCCTCCCGGATGAAGGTGTGGAGCTTCCAGATCTGATCCACGATCTGCTCGACACTCAAATCAGCCAGCACCTTATGCTGATACGCATGGGATGCCAGCATATGGCCCTCATCGATGATCCGCCGGATGATATCGGGATTCGCATCACAGTATTCCTTCAGCACAAAGAATACCGCCTTCACATCCTTCTCCTTCAGGATATCCAGGAACCGATGGGTCAGCCCCTCGTTCTCCCAGCCCAGGTCGAATGTCAGATAGATCTTCCCATCATCAGGACCCACGAACCAAGCGTCATATTTCCCATACTGCTCATTGAGCTGCATCGCCCCATAGGGACGTCCTTTCTCATCCACCGCAGCCCCGGGACCATAGCCATTGTTGGCGCTGTCCAGCTTTTCCAGCTCACCGAAAGAGTACTCGCCGACATGATCCACACCGATCGGCTCACGCAGTGCCGGCTCTGTCGGCTCTGTGGTCGGCTCGGTCACAGGATCAGAGGAAGACGGGGGCGTCGTCTGCTCCGTAGAAGCGGGCGCTTGAAGCTCCTGTTCCCCTGCCCCCTCCTGACGCAGGAACCCCTCTTTCAAGACCGGTTCCCCAGCACACCCCACCGCAGACAAAAGGATCATCATCGCCAGTAGAAGTGCCATCAGTTTACGAACGATCATCGTCCCACCTCCCATACGCATCATATTTTAATATATCCCTACCCATATTGCAACCCTGTCCCTCAAAAAAGCGGGGCGCAAACCTGTGCGCCCCGCTTCCTGCGTTATCGATCCAACAATGCCAATTCGAACCCCTGCTCCCGGAAGGCATCGATCACATCTCCCAGCACCTCCGTGTTGGTCTTGGACACGGCGTGCAAAAGATAGATCGCGCCACTGTGGGCCGCGTTCACGATCTTGTCGTAGGTCTTGTCGGGATCCGGCTGGTCGTCCACCGCATAGTCATAATGCGCGAAGCTCCATTGGACGGTCTTATATCCCAGCTCCTGCAATACCGCCAGAGACTGCTGCGAGTACTCTCCCATAGGAGGACGGAACAGATACATCTCATAGCCGAAATGCTCCAGCACATACTCATGCAGATCCGTGACCTCCGCCATCATGGTGTCCAGATCCAACGTCGGCATGGACTTATGTCGGACCGAGTGGTTGCCCACCACATGGCCCTCATCGATCATCCGCTGGATCAACTCCGGCTCATCCTTGACATACTGCATGGTGACAAAAAAGACCGCTTTTGCGTCCTTTTCCTTCAAAACATCCAGTATCTGAGATGTATACCCATTCTCATAGCCCTCATCGAAGGTCAGATAGATCTTCCCGTCATCAGGAACGATGAAATAGGCCTCATACTGACCATACTTCTCCTGGGCCCTGGTAGCGTCCACAGGCCGGTTCTGATCATCGGTATTCGGTCCCAGGCCCCAGCCGTTGACCTTGGTATCCATAGCCTCCAGCTCCCCACGGGTGTAGATCCCCTGCAGCGTACCGGGGACAGGCTTCGGCTCCGTGGGCTCCGTGGGTTCCGTGGGCTTCGTATCCTCCGTCTCGGAAGTGACGGGATCCGTGGGCTCCGTCTGCTGGGATGGCCCCGTCTGGGTCTGCTGAGGCACTGTGACATCGGGAGCAGGCTCCGTCTGCTGATCGAAGTCCTTCAGCTGAAGATCCTCACCGCCACAGCCCGCCAGCCCAGCCAGCGCCGACAGCAGCAAAAGGATCGCGATCGTTCTTTTCATTCCCTATCTCTCCTTGGGTCTCATCTCTTACGCGGGATACGCATTGGTCACATAGATCAGCACCGGCAGCACCAATGTGAAGATGCTGATCAGCCAGGGATAAGCCACCTTCTTGGAGCATAAGATCATCAGGATGCATAGTGCTGTCACAGCCAGCGGCGCGATCACCGCCAATCCCTTGGGGATCATCATGGAGAATCCACCGCTAGTCTGCAGATCGATCCCCACCTCATCCGGCAGACGAGCCATGTTCAAAATGGCCAGCCACACCGCCGCGATCGCCACAGGCACTGCAAGGAACACAGCCCTCATGCGATAGAGGTATCCCCCGATCACGTGCAGCACACTGCCCGTCTTTTTCGCCGCACTGCCCATTCGCTGCCGGGCAGGTCTGGTCTTATCACAAAGCATGATCCATTTCTCTTCGATCACGGAAAAAAAGTTCATGACTGACCTCCGATCCTAAGTTTCCATCCAATCATACCACATCCACTCCCGGGATGCAAGATGAAGATTTTTTCATCAGTACGTAGATAAGTCCTTTTTATTGTACATATCATATCCTATACTAAGGCCATGATAAATAACTAAGGAGGATAACACCATGAAGACCGTGACCATTCGCCACACCAACATCCCCTGCAAAGTCCCCCGCTATCCCAACGCTGCCGATCGCCGTTACCATCTGCGAAAGCTGGTGGACGGCCTGCTGGTGTTCGCCACAGCCACAGGCGCCTTCGTTGCCCTGACCTTCCTGTTGCTGCTGTGATCGTCACAGATCCGACTGCCGGATGATCCGGCAGTCAAGGATCTTCCCATCTGACACGTCGATCACCGCAGCGCTGCCGCCACCATAGCCACAGGATCCGGGATTCACCACCCACAGCCCATCTTCCAGCCGACAGTAGCTCTCATGGGTATGACCGAACAGCACTCCCTGGGCCCCAGTGGTCCGGGCATCGGCGATCAGCGCCCCCAGTCCGGACTTGACCCGATGGATATGCCCGTGGGTCATGAACAGCTTCACTCCGCACACCTTCTCCACCAGCGTCTCCGGTGCCCAAATGGGCATCCGATACTTGTCGCAATTCCCCGGCACCTGATAGGACCGAAGCTGAGGATACTCCTCAGCCATGGCCGCACCGTCATCGAAATGATCCCCCAAATGGACCACCGCGTCCGGCCGCACTGAATCGATGAACTGCCGCATAGGTCGCAGCGCGGAATGGGAATCCGATAAAACCAAGATCTTCATAGTTCACCTTCCGTTTCTGTGATGCATATAGTGATATCGAGATGATTATATCAGGATCGACGACAGGAGGCAATGGAATGAAGAAAAATTCCCCAGGCTTTTCCATGGAGGACGCCTACCGTCTGGCGCAGACCGATGCCGGCAAGCAGCTGATCGCGCTGCTCCAGTCCCAAAACAGTGACACCATCCAGCAGGCAATGTCCCAGGCCAACGCCGGAGACACTGTACAGGCCCAGCAGACCCTTTCCCAGCTGCTGCATTCCCCCCAGATCCAGGCGCTGGTGGAACAGCTCAGGAGGGACAGCCATGGATGAATTGGAAGAAAAGCTGAACGCGGTGATGAACGACCCACAGATGCTCCAGAAGCTCATGACCGTAGCCCAGTCCCTGGGTGGCCAGAATGCACCGAGGCAAGAACCAAAACTGGAAGGGCTTCCGGATATCGACCTGGGCATGCTCCAAAAGCTCTCCGGCTTCGCCAAACAAGGCAGCATCGATAAAGACCAGCAGGCCCTCCTGCGGGCTCTGAGCCCTTATCTAAGCCGTGACCGGATCTCCAAGCTGGAAAAAGCCATGCGAGCCGCCAAAATGGCCCGCATGGCATCCACACTGCTTGGAACGGGCGGACAGTGAGGTGGATCTATGTATAACCGTTACATCCCACAACCCGATGGCTCCTACCGCCGCAACAGGGTGCCGGAGCCGCCCCGCCCCAGACCGACCCAACCGGCACCACCTCCCTGCCCCGCTCCGGCAGGACCACCCCAACAGGATGCTTGCCCAAAGCAGCCCTGTCCAAATTGCCGACGTACACCGACCAGGCGAGAGCTGCCCAAAAAGGACACCACCGTCACCGGATTTTTGAAAAAGCTGCTGCCCAAGGACTTCGATACCGGGGACCTTTTGATCGTCCTGCTGCTCCTGCTCATGTCCGGTGACTGCGCCGAGGATCAAAACACCGCCCTATTGACCCTGATGTTGTATTTCTTTATGTGATACTCATCAAACTTTATGTAAAATTCATCAATTCCAAGCCCTCATCTGCTATGATATCCCTATCAAATGCAGATGGGGGCATCGACATGGAGAAAAAGAAATGGATCATCCCCGCCATCGTGGTCATAGTAGCCACAGCACTGACCGTGGCGGTGCTATGGATCGGCATCGCCCAGCTGGGACCGGAACACCTGGAATACGGCTTCGCCCGTACCGTACCACCTGAGGAGGAAGCCCTGCGCCGCAGCGTGATCGAGACCGCGGAACGCTGGCTGGGAAGCAAAGAAGCAGACGGATCCCACCGCCCGATCATCGACCTGTATAACAGTCACACGCCCCTGGCCCAGGGCTATGAAGTCCAATATGATGACGATTGGTGCGCCACCTTCGTCAGCGCCGTAGCGATCGAGCTGGAACTGACAGATATCATCCCCACCGAATGCGGCTGCCAGCGCCAGATCGGCCTGTTCCAGGATATGGGCTGCTGGGTGGAAGACGACGCCTACATCCCCCTCCCCGGAGACATCATCTACTATTGCATGGACGGCTCCGATGAGGAAGACTGCACCAAATGGTCCGACCATGTGGGCATCGTCGTCGGAACCGCAGATGGCTATATCAAAGTGATCGAGGGCAACGCCTCCGATGATGTGGCCTATCGCTATGTCCAGATCGACGCCCCCACGATCCGTGGCTTCGCTATCCCTGATTATTAAAAAACTGCCCATGGCCTTCATGCCATGGGCAGTCGTCATTTATTTCGCCACGAAGCCGACCTTCTTGTACACCTTCCGAAGGGTCTTCTCCGCCACGTAGCTGGCCTTCTGCGCGCCCTCACGGTACACGCTCTCCAGATACGCCTTGTCCTTCATCAGCTTCAAAGACTCCTCCCGGATGGGCCGCAGATGCTCCACAACGGCCTCGCCCACCACAGGCTTGAACTTGCCGTAGCCGCAGCCGATGAACTCGTTCTCGATCTGATCGTAGGACTTGCCCGTGACAGCGGAGTAGATCGTCATCAGGTTCGCCACACCGGGCTTGTTCTCCTTGTCATAGCGGACGCAGTTTTCGGTGTCGGAGTCGGTGATGGCCCGCTTGAACTGCTTCATGATGACGGTGGGGTCATCCATCAGCAGCACACGGCCGGTGTCCTCATTCTCTGACTTGGACATCTTGGCAGTGGGGTTGGTCAGGCTCATGATCCGGGCGCCAACCTTGGGAACGAAGGGCTCGGGGATCTTGAACACATCACCGTAAATGCCGTTGAAGCGGCGGGCGATGACGTGGGTCAGCTCCACGTGCTGCTTCTGATCCTCGCCTACAGGTACCAGATCCGGCTGATACAGCAGAATATCACCGGCCATCAGGCTGGGATAAGTAAACAGGCCGGCGTTGAT
>JAFTKE010000036.1 GCA_017456045.1 Oscillospiraceae bacterium | reverse complement strand
CGGCGATGATCGTTTGCGTACAGATAATAGACGAAAGCACCTCATTTATGCGCCTTCGGCCCGGTGGTTTCTTTTCACAAAACCACCGGGCGGGTCAGTGACCCGCCCCTACGATGGCGTTGCTGTCATCTCCCCGCCAAACAGAGGATCGACCATATGATACGTTAAGCTGACAGCATCGCCCATGAGAAGAGCCTAAAGATCTGCGGGGAAAGACAGAACGGAGGACTGACATGAAACAGCCGAACACCGACATCCGCCCATATACGCGGCAGTTCTACAAAGGGGATCTGATCCCCTTCCTGCTGGCGCTGCTGGAAACGCTCCTGGGGACCCTGGGCGCCCTGCTGATCTCCTGGCTCATCCAGCAGCTGATCGACCTGATCGGCGGTCACGATACCGCCTGCTCCTTGACCCAGCTGACCCTCATCTCGCTGCTGCTGATCGCAGGGAACGCAGCCGCCCACCTGATATCCTATCATTCCAAGCCCAAATTCATCACCCGTGGGATCTCCCGATACAGATCTTATGTTTTCAGCAAGCTTACGAAGAAGAACCTCTCCGCCTTTTCCGGGGAAGGCTCCTCCACTTACATCTCCGCCCTGACCAACGACATCCAGGCCATCGAGCAGGGCTATCTGTGGGACACCTTCACGATCCTGGGAAACGCATCGACCTTCCTGGGCGCGATCGTGCTGATGATCTGGTACAGTCCCTTACTGACCGCGATCGCGATCGGGCTTTCGCTGCTGCCATTGATCGCCTCCATCCTCACCGGCAACAAGGTAGCGAGTGCGGAAAAGACGGTATCGGACCGGAACGATGCCTACACCTCCACCCTACGGGACAGCCTCATGGGCTACTCGGTGATCCGGTCCTTCAAGGCAGAAGCCCGCATGCTCCGCCTGTTCAAGGATAAGGTGGAAGAGCTGGCGAAGGCCCAGTGCCGTAAGCAAAAGATGCGGATCCTGGTCCAGATGTACGGCTCCGTGGCAGGCATCACGGCGCAACTGGGGGTGTTCCTGGCGGGCGCGTACCTGGCCCTGTCCGGTCAGGGGGTCACCGCGGGCACCACCATGATCTTCGTACAGCTGATGAACTATGTCCTGGGCCCGATCGGGACCATACCTGGCTGCCTGGCGGAACGGAAAGCAGCCAAGGCGTTGATCCAAAAGATCGCGGATGCCCTGGAGACCAACGTCCGGGAAGAGACGGATGCCACCCACATGACCCTGAAGCGTGGCATCACCATCGACGGTCTTTCTTTTGGCTATGGGCCTGAGAAGCAAGTCCTGCGGGACATCCACTGCACCTTCCAGCTGGGCAAAAAATACGTCATCGTCGGCGCATCCGGCAGCGGGAAATCCACACTGCTGGGTCTTCTGATGGCGACCCATGATCATTATTCCGGCTCCATCCGCTATGACGATGTGGAGCTGCGCCAGATCAGCAGCGAAAGCCTGTTCGATATGACCTGCGTGGTGCAGCAGGACGTGTTCATCTTCAACGCCTCCATCCGGGACAACATCACCATGTTCACCGACTTCCCCGACGAGGAAGTGGAACGGGCCATCACGCTGTCGGGCCTTTCCGACCTGATCGCCCAGCGTGGCGAACGCTACCTGTGCGGCGAGAACGGCTGCGACCTCAGCGGCGGCGAGAAGCAACGTGTCTCCATCGCCCGAAGCCTGCTGAAACGCGCCCAGGTCCTGCTGGTGGACGAAGCCACCGCCGCCCTGGACCCCCAGACCGCGTTCCAGGTATCCAACGCGATCTTAGACCTGGACGGCCCCACCCGCATCGTGGTCACCCACTCCCTGGACGAAAAGCTCCTGAAGCGCTACGACAGCATCCTGACCCTGAAAAACGGTCAGATCATCGAACAAGGCCGCTTCGAAGACCTGATGGAGAAGAAGGGCTATTTCTATTCCCTCTTCACCGTCTCCCAATGACAGCCAAATACACATAGATAGGAGCTATTCGTCAAGTCAGGCCCCTGTTTGGCGGGAAGTTCGTACACGCCTTGCCCCCCTCATTTATGAGGGGGGTGCCCCACCAGCGAAGCGCAGTGGGGCGGGGGGAGTCCGAACACTTCGGCATTCCCCTGTTTATCGGAAAGTTTATCAAAACGCCATCGTAGGGGCGAGCATCGGTCGTCCGGCGTTTTTGAAACAAAAACGCTTCGCCCCAGGCGAAAAACGTAGGATCCATCGCCAATACTGCTGATCGCCTGCGATCAGCGGCGGACGACCGATGGTCGCCCCTACGTCCTGGATCGACCTGCCATATCAAAAAGGGAGTGTTGCGTCATTCTGCAACACTCCCTTCGATCTCTATCCCCGGGGTCTCCTCCACTGCCTCAGATCTGCCAGCAGATACATCCCGAAGCAAAGCCCCTCCGCCAGCAGGCACAGCCCGCCGCCGGTCAGCAGCGTCCCCGGATCTGCGACCCGCGGGTAAGCGATGGTGTCAGTGGAGAGGTACCGAAGCATCCCCGGCATCAGCTCCAACGCGGCGAAGCTCCCCGCCGCCAGCCCCAGCGCCACCCCCGGCAGCCGCCACAACGCGCTGCGGAAGGCCAGCCACCATGCGGACCGCCCCAGCAGATGCTCCACCGTGTCCCGCCGCAGCTCCCGCTTCCACTGGGCATAGCACATCATCAGACACACGCTGGTCCCCAGCGCGATCGACGCCAGGATCACCGTGGTCACCAGCACCCGGGTGCCGGAAAAGCCGCAGTCGAAACGCCGCTGTCCCGCCTCCCCGGTCTGCACCGCCAGCACCCCAGGCAGGGTCTGGACATAGGCCCGGAAGTCCTCCAGACAGCCCGGACGCACCGTCACCGCCACGCTGTTCATCACCCCGGAGGAATCCAGATACGCCTCCACCGTCTCCAGAGACACCGCCTCCAAAAACGCGGTGGACTGGGCCGACACCCCGGTGACGCTGCACATCACCCGGATCTGAGTGCTTCCATAGCGGATCCTGGCCCGGATCAGATCTCCTGTACCGACGCCGAGACGGGCCGCCGTGTCAGCGGACAGGCAGATCCCATCCTCCACCACCGGAAGCGGCTGCCCCGCCTCGTCCCGCAAGATCAAAAGGGGGTCGTCGGACAGTGCCACACAGCTGACCTCCCATTCCCGGTCCCCCGCCGACAGCGACATGGTCCCGAAGAGCATGGGCTCGCACCGCTGCACCATATCCCCTTCCCGCAGCTCCTGGAGCCGGCTCAGCGGCACCAGATCCTCATAGACGACCTGCACATGGAAGCCATACCGGTCCGAAAACTGCTCCTGCCGCACCGCATCCAGGGAATCCATGAACATCATGCTCATCAGCGACATACACACCGCCGCCCCGGTGCTGACCGCCGTAGCCACCACAGCGGCGCATCTGCCCCGGACACGGCCGCCACGACGACGCCGGATCCGGGCCACCCGTCCGCCGGACACGGTCAGCATCCCCACTCCGGTGGCCACCACACAGGCCCCAAGGCAGCCCCCCAGACACCGTATCAGCCAGGGCCAGGACAGCACCAGCGTGCCACCCGGCAGCCCCATGTTCTCCAGAGAGATCTCCAGGATGGTCTTGGCCAGCGCCCAGGCCGCCGGCACCGCCAGACAGGCCCCCGCCAATGTGGAGACCAGCGCGAACAGGCAGATCCCCAGATAGATCGCCCCCAGAGGCGCTCCATCGGTACGCAGCACACCGATGCTGCCTCTGCACTGCCCCGCCGCCCCCGCCAGGAAGATGCTGACGAACAGCAGCCCCACCCCCAGCATGATCCAGGGGAACAGGGCGCAGATCCGGCAGATCACATCCTCCAGCGCCAGCGATGCCTCATAGGCCGGCTCCCGCTCCGCCACATAGGAGACGAACACGTCCTCCGACCCGGCGATCCGGTCCCGGACCTGCTCCACCGGCACGGAACCATCCAGCCGCACCAAAGCGTAGTTTACATAACATTCTCCGACGATCTCCGTCACCCGCTCCACCGGGGCATAGATATCCACCATATCCCCATCGGTGCTGACGATCGCCCGATCCACATACACGCCGGTATACATGGGCATGGCGGCGGTGGCCCGAACGCTGACCGTCTCCCCCTGGGGCAAAGCCAGGACCAGAGATCCATCCACCCCGGCATCCACCTTGTAGCCATAGCTCAGCGCCAGCTCTCCATCTCCTTGCACCACCGGCCGGATCAGCTGATGGTCCAAAAGAGCGAACAGCCGCACCGACCGGACCTGTCCATCCTGGAAGCGGCACCGGATCGGCTCCGCCAGCATCCCCTCGGACACGGCGTCCACGCCCTCGATCCCCAAAAACGCCTCCTCCAGATCCCCCGGCGTCTGGTGCTGGGTATAGACCACCAGATCCGCTTCGCCCCAGCTGTCCTCCAGATCCTGGCGGGTGGACACCAGAGACTCTCCGGCCCAGCTCACCCCCAGGGCCCCGGTGAAGCAGAACATGGCGCAAAGCCCGATCAGCACCGCCCGCAGGAGATGACGCCGGATCAGCCCTCGAAACAGCAGCAGTCCCAGCCTCATAGCACCGCGCCCTCCGTCAGCGCGCCATCTTGCAGCAGCAGCTGACGATCCATCTGCAGCGCGTGTTCCACCCGGTGGGTCACCACCACCGCGGTGATCCCCCGCTCCCGGCAGATCTTCAGCGTCAGATCCAGGATCTCCTGCCCCGTCTGCCGGTCCAGGCCCTCTGTGGGCTCATCCAGCAGCAGCAAGGTGGGCTTTTTCGCCAACGCCCTGGCCAGCGCCACCCGATGGCCCTGACCACCGGACAGCTGGGAGGGGTACGCCCCCGCCCGGTCCGCCAGCCCCACCAGAGCCAGATGCTCCATAGGGTCGGCACCGCTTTTACAGATCCTGACACCGGCGGCCACGTTCTGCAACGCGGTGAACTCCGGGATCAGGCCGCTGTCCTGGAACAAAAAGCCCACATGGTCCCTGCGGTAGCGCCGCAGCTGCCCAGGCCGCAGCAGCGACCCCCGGAAGAAGATCTCCCCCCGGTCCGGGCGGTCCAGCCCGCCCATCAGATCCAGCAGCGTGGTCTTACCGCAGCCGCTGCGCCCCATGATCGCCACACACTGCCCTTCCTCCAGGGAAAGATCCAGCTCCCGCAGTACGTCCTTCCCAGCGAAGCTGCGGCAAACGCCCCGCAGCTCCAGCAGCCTATTCAGTCCTTCCATACCGCCAGCACCTCCACCTTTCCCGAGAACATCAGATCATCGGGGATCGGCACCAGGTTCCTGGTGTTCCCCTTCAGCACTTCCTTCAAACGGCTGGAATAGTCCCCGTCCAGCAGCTGCACCCCGGCACCATCGTAGGCATCCACGATCAGCTCCGCGCAGTTGGTCTCCTCCAGCCCCAGTCGGCCGCCGTAGCCGAACTGATAGCCATTGAACCGGTCATAGGCATCCCAAGCCATCTGCTCCGCGCGTTCCTGGGACATATCTCCCGCCCGGCACAAGAACACCAGATCATACTCCCGATAGTAGTCCAGTTCCCGGAAGCTGTCGTAGCACACATGATCCATAGGAAGGTCCGCCCCCACGCCATACTCGCTGCTGCGGGCATGGAGCAGCCGCAGCGACCCGTTGTCCCGGTCCACCTCCAGCACCAGGGCGGAATGGTTGAAGCAGCCATATCTTGCCCCTGCGCCCCCGGCGCTGAACATCAGCATATCCCCGGGACGGGCCGTGGCCACCAAAGCCGCCCACGCCCCTTCTCCGGAAGCATGGTCATAGATCCCCGTCTCATAGGGGAAGCGCTGATCTGCCACATAGCTCTCGCACGTCAGATCTCCAGCCACCGCCGCCAGGTATCCCGCCAGCAGCGTCTGGGCCTGGGGATCGGCACCCAAAGACGATGCCGCCAGCAGCTCCATATACCGCATGGTGGCCTGCCGCAGCTCCTGCTGGTACTGCTCCTCCGGTGTCGCCTCCAGCTTCTTGCCTGTGGTCAGGGACCGCAGCGTCCCCTTGCTGCTGACGAACACCTGCTCCGGCGGATACCGGTAGGACATCTCATAAGCCTTGGAGTGGAGCCCGCCCAGATCGTCCAGCCAAAGGGCCTGGATGGCACCATCGGCATCGGTGACGAACAGCGTCCGCTGCTTGGCCGCCTGCTCCAATACCTGAAGATCCAGCCGATGTGCCTGGGCCAGCGGCTCCAGTGGCGAGCTTCCGCCCTCCGGCAGACAGCTGCCCAGCAGCGCCTGCCGCACCGCGGCGAACTGCTCCTCCTCCAGCGGTCCGTCCCCACCCAGAAGGAAGGTCTGCTGCCGCACGCTCTTGTCCTGAGCCATGGACAAAGCCCGCCCCAGTCCCGCCAGAGGAAGACACAGCTCCCCCTCCCGCAGGATCGGTGTCCGGTCCATGATCACCGGGTCGGAGTTGAACAGCAGCACGTTGTATTCCTCCATCATGATCGAGACGTTGCCCATATGATCCAGATAGTACACATCCTCCACTTCCACGAAGCTCCCCCCGAACACCGCCGCCACCGTAGCCGCGGGGACATACAGCACCCCCTCCTCCAGGAAGGGCGCCGGGGTGACGGGATAAGCCTTCCCCCGCAGATACACCTGGGGGTGGTCCGGGAAGAAGATCGCGCTGTGACTGATGATCGCCTCCACCTCTTCCTGGGAAACAGCCACGCCAGCGGCAGAGGGATCCTCTGCCGCTGGCGCTGTGGTATGGACTTGCGTTTCCTGAGGGTGGGAGACCGGATCGGCCGGTCTGGCACAAGCCGTCAGTGCTGTTACCAGCGCCAACACTGCCAAAAACCATCTTCTCATATCCGGCCTCCCTCTGGGCGGTCACACCGCCGCTTCCTCTTTTTCTTCCTTTTTCCCTTTCTTGGGGGACGTCAGCACCGTGATCAGCACCAGGGCGATACCGGTGAGCAGCACCAGACCGCCGCTGATCCCGATCAGCACCCACAGCCGACCATCGCCATCATCCCCGCTGTCCATGGGGATGTAGACCTCCTTGGTGCCGTCCTCCGGCTCCAAGGTCTTCTCCTTCGTGCCGTCGCCATCCATATCGACGGTGATGGTGGGGGCGTGGTCCTCCACGGTCACCTCCACCGCCATCTCCGGCTCCACCTGCAGATCCTCATAGAAGTAGGTCTGCATCATCTCGCCGCTGCTGTTCATGGTGGCAAGCCGCAGGTCCATCTGGCCCTTGCTCTCTCCCAGCACCTTGACGCTGTATCCCTTGGGGATGATCACCTGCTTGCTCTCGCCCCCATACAGCCGCTGGAACAGCACCTGATCCGCCGCGTCCTCCACACTGATGCCGTCGCTGCCCACAGAGCCCACCAGGGCGCCCTGCTCATCATACAGCTCCAGCTCCACCGGGCAGTAGGCCACCAGGATATCATACACATCGCTGAACGCCCCGTCACGCTTATCAGGGGCATCCTCGCTGTCCACCTCCGCCTGGCTGATGATGTCGGACGCCTCCTTGTCATCGGCACCGGGCTGGGAGATCTTATCGGTGTCATAGCCCTGGGCCTTGCTGGGATCGATCAGACCGATCACCAGCGCGATCACGTCCTCATCCCCAAACAGTCCGGAATGATCCACCCCATCCACCAGATAGATCGGGGAATCGAACAGCCGGCCCTGGGTCTCGATGGCACTGACCAGGGGCACCGTGCCGTCGCCCGACAGGCTCAGGCCCACGCTTTCGATCCGGTCACCATCCACATACAAGCTGCTGACAGTGGCGGTGCCGTATCCCGCGATGATGGTGTGGTCCAGGCCCTCCGTCTCCATGATGTGTCTGCCATCGGGATACAGCCGCTGCTGCACCTCCAGAGCATCGCCGATCATCTGATCGTTCAGATCGAAATCGTTGTTCATGAGATAGTCATGGGTGGCATCCGCCCCCATGCTGGTCTTGCCCTGGTACAGGTAGCCCCCGTTGTGGGCGATGGAATCGTCATAGGGCAGCAGCTCATACACGCTGGGATAGTTCCGGGCCACCTGCATGAACGCCTCATCCACCAAGGGGAAGCTGTACTCCAGGAACCGCCCCGTCTCGAAGACATAGGCCGCCTTGGGCGCGCCGCCGTAGGGGGTGCCGATGGTGATCACCTGCTGGGTCTTGTCCACGTTCTCCTGGCCCAGGGTCAGGTAGTAGGAGCAGACGATGCCGCCCATGCTGTGGCAGATGAAGGTGACCCGTTCATAGCCCCGCTTCTGGATGTAGGTCTGCAGATCCCGGGCAGCGGTGCCCACGGACTTTCTCCAGTCATAGCTGAAAAACACCACATCATGGCTGTCCCCGAAAGCACCTTCGATCCCCTCTCTCATGGCCTTGGCGCAGTTCATCGCGCCATTGGAGGCGTTGACCTCCGCCGGTACCACGCTGTACAGGGAGTTGCCTCTGGAGTCCAGCTGCAGCATGTTCAGGGACTGGACCACCTCAAAAAGACCGTCCTGCGTCAGGACATCCTCCAGGGTCCCCAAAGCGCCGCTTTCGAACAGCTTCTCTCCTGCCTCCGGCAGCCAGATGGTCTCGCCCTCGGTCACTGTGCCGACGGCACCGCCGGTATAGTCCTCCCCGGCCACCAGCTCGCTGGCGGAGATGCCGGGCAGGATGATGATCGCGTCCTTCTTGCTGGCAGGCTGGATGTCCTCCAGGGTGGAATTGTAATCGTTGTCATCGGTGGTCATGTACAGGTAGCACTCCAGCACCACGCCCTTGTCCTGGGCATAGCCCCGGATGTCCTCCAGCGCCTCGTAAGCATCCTCAGAAACCAAGCAGTCAGTGACCACCAGCTGCAGCCTCTTGGTCATATCGCCATATTCCGGATCGGTGTAGCCCGCCACCCGGTCCACACTGTCTTCCAAAGCCTTTTCCAGCACCTGGGCATCCTGATATTCCGTGCTTTCCAGATCCAAAGCCCGCACCAGAGTGTACGTGGCCCCCGCCTCGTCGGAGACGATGGTGCCGCCAGGCACCTGGCCCATGGCCTCACGGACCGCCCGGACAAGCGTCATGGGATGGCTCTCATTGGTGATCCCCAGCTGGATCGTCTGGGTGGCCTCCAGAGCATCCTGCGCCCGATAGGTGGTGAAGGACCAGCTGGACGCCACATCCGCGTCCTGGGTCTGATCGCCGTAGGAGAGGAACGCCTCCCAGTTCTCCACCCGATCCTTGGTCAGGCCCCGCAGGCCCAGATCCGCCTGCTCCTGCACCATCTTTTTCACCTGAGAGGTCCCCAGGTCCAGCCCAAAGACCACCTCGATCTTCCGATAGATCAGCAGCAGCACATAGGTCAGCGCCGGGGCCGCCGCCGCGTTCTGGATCGTGATGGAGCTGGGATATTCGGCAGCAGCCTCCGCTGCGTCACACACATAGCCGATGATCTCCGCGATCATATCCACTGCTTCCATCACCGCGCCACCGCCGGGGATGATCCCCACCAGAGACAAGAGCGCGCCCAGCCAATCGCCATCGATCGTGGCTGCGATCGCGTCCCGGATCGCCGCCACCGCGCTGGCGATGGGGATGAAGCCGATGATGATGCCACCGATGTAGTAGTACATAGAGCTGGTATGCTGAGATCCCACGATCCCATACTCTGTCAGCATCTCGCCGAAGTCGCCCAGCAGCGCGCCCTCCAGCAGTGCCACGCCCTTCTCCGCACCGGACAGGTCGTAGCTATAGGGATCCCGATGTCCCACCGAGCCGATGATCGCTTTCAGCACCAGCAACGCCGGCTCATCCATGGCGTCGCCCATGAGATAGGCGACATATTCCGACCAGTCGGAATACATCTTCTCCATGCTGTCGTCATAGGTGTCACCATCGGGGTTGGCGTCCACCGGATCGTAGCCCAGAGCCAGCTCCTCGCCATCGGACAGGCCATCGCCATCGGTATCGTAGCACCAGGGCAGGGTCTTCATGATCATCTCGTCCAGATCGTCCACCCCGTCCCCGTCGGTATCGCCCTGGCTGGGATCGGTGAGCATGATGTAGTAGGCCAGGACGTTGCCGTCGGCGTCCTCTTCCGTGTACATGACGTTCCCGGCCTCCTCACCGTCGGACAGATCGTCCTCATCGGTGAACCGCAGGGAAGCGTCGGTGAAGTAGATGCTGCCGGAGCCATCCCGCAGGCCATGCTCCTCCACGCTGTCTGCCAGACCGTCCCCATCGGTATCGTCGCCATAGAAGGCGGTGTTCTCGATCCGGTTGAAGACCTGGGGCAGATCGTCGGCGTTCTGGATATGGATGTAGGTGCCACCGGTGTAGGTAGCCAGCTTGGTCAGCAGACTGGTGTTGACAGAGCTGCCCAGGCCGATGGTGTAGATGGGGATCTGATGTGCGACGCAGTCGGCGATGATCTGATCATAGGCTCCGCCATCGCTGTTGCTGTCCTCACCATCGGTCAGAGCGATGATGAACCGCCCCCGGCTCCCGGTCTGCTCCGTGGGGACATCCTCAGTCCCTTCCTCTGTGGGGGCGTCTTCGGTCTCTCCCTCCGTGGGGACGGTCTCAGTCTCTTCCTCCGTGGGGACAGTCTCAGTCCCTTCCTCCGTGGGGATGGTCTCAGTCTCGTCCTCAGGAGTCTGCTGGCTGGCGATCAGCTCCGCCAGAGCCTCCTGCAGACCTGCGTACAGCGCCGTACCACCGGCGTTGCCCACGATGCTGTCGATGGCAGCGCGGACCGCCACCATATCCTCCGAGAGCTGGATCTTCCGTCTTGCGCCCTCATTGAAGCCCACCACAGCGGCCCGGTCTCCGGCCACCAGCGCCTCAGTGAAGCGCTTGGCCGCCTCTACCCGGTACCGCTCCGGATCGTTGACCGTACCCTTGGCATTGTCCTCCATGGAGCTGGACTCGTCGATGACGAAGGACACATCGAAGGACACGTTGCCGTCCCGGTCCGGCGACAGGGGAGCCTGGAACATGGTGTGCCAGTTTGCGATGTAGAAGGCCACATAGGTGGATCTCTGGGTAGTGACGGACCACTCCTGGTCCGTGTACCGCTTATCCTCCGTCACATATTCCTTGGAGACGTCCACGCTGACGCTGGTCCCGTCCTCGCTGACCTGGCTATCCTCCAGGATCCGGAAGTCTCCATCCTCTTCATTGTATACCGCGATCACCATCTCATCCTTCCGGGTGGGATCGTGGATCGGCAGCGTGATCTGGCCCTGGGTATCCTCCGGGATCTGCACCATGATCACCGGGGACGCCACATACTCCTGATCGGAGAAGGTGGTATCCTCCGTGATGTCCCGGATCTGAGCCGCCGTCAGGCGGTCGCCGCTGTCGGTCACATCCAGCTGTGCGCCGGGGCTGTCGGGATCGGTGAGGGAGGCGGCATGGTCGTCGTCATCATCCCAAACCCCGTCCTCGTCGGTATCCGCTTTAGTGGGGTCCGTGCCGATGGTGTTCTCGCTGCCGTCCCGCAGACCATCCCCATCGGTGTCCTTCCGGAGAGGATCGGTCCCCAGCTCTTCCTGCTCCAGGCCATCGTCCAGACCGTCGCTGTCCGAATCGGCCACCAAAGGCGCGGTGCCCAGTTCCAGCTCCCTCAGGCTGGTCAGGCCATCCCCGTCCTGATCTGCGTCACCATCCCCTACGCCGTCGCCGTCGCTGTCATAGCGCAGAGGATCGGTCATGGTCAGTGCCACCTCGTCATAGTCGGAGATCCCGTCGCCGTCGGTATCCTCCAGCACCTGGGAGGTGCCGAAGGCCTCTTCGATCTCGTTGGACAGCTGATCGCCATCGTTATCCACGAACAGCTTGCCCTCATCCCCCACGATCAGCTGCAGATCGTTGGTGTAGACATCCCCCAACGCCGTCTGGGCAGCCACCCGGAACATCCAGATCCGTCCCTGGCTGGGAGCCTCCATCTCATATCCCGCAGTATCCGTAGTGGTCAGTTCGTAATACTCGTATCCATATTCGCAGGCGTACACCCGATACTGCTGCGCGTCAGAGATCTCGTTCCACTGCAGCGTCACCGTGCTTCCGTCCTCGCTGAGAGCGGCGTCCAGCAGGATGTGCTGCTCACAGGTGTACTGAGCAGTATAGCTGAAAAACACCGACTGTCCCTGGTCCAGAGCGAACCGCTCCTCACTGGTCCGGGACACAGCGATGGCCGTGGCCTCCTGGCTCCCATCCTCATATACCAGAGTGGAGCCACTGCCCGCCGCCCGCACGATGGGCACCAGGGTAGGCAGCATCAGCGCGGCGACCAGCAGACAAGCCGTCACCGCCTTCAGGCTCTTGGCATGGGCACCGCACAGCAGGGCATAGCCCACCACCAGTGCGATCACCACCACCGCCAGCACGATCAAAATGATCAAGCTGGTGTTGAAACCCTGGTCCATGGGGACCACCTGCTCCACCGGCAAGCTGACGCTGTAGGAGCCGCCGGGGGACAGCACCGGGATGTCCAGAGTCCGGTCCCCGCCCACATAGTGCAGCTCCTCCGGGAAGGACAGATCCACAGAAAGATCCCGGATGATGTCCTCCGAAACATTGGTCAGCACCAGCTCCATCCGGGCGTTCCCGGCCTCATCGAACAGCAGCGCGCCCTCATCATAGCGCAGCGCCACATGGAGCGCCCCATCGGAAGCCATGGTGGCCTCCCCACTGGGGGTATCCAGCGCGGCGGGTGACCGCAGCGACAGATACAAAGCGCTGCCGATGCCGCCGATCAGCGCCACCACGATCAGCACCAGCACCGCGATCTTGCCGATGCCCAGCAGCTTGGCAGGATCCACCTTAGGCATGGGCTTGCGCTCCTTTTTCTTCCTAGGAGGCACAGCAGGCGCCACGAAGCCGCCCCCGCTATCCTGCACAGGCGCTGGCTCCTCCACCTTCACCGGCTCCTGGACCTGGATTACCGGCTCTACCTCCACCGGCTCCTGGACCTGGACCACCGGCTCTACCTCCACCGGCTCCTGGATCTGGACCACCGGCTCCTCCGGGATCTGGAGGACCACCGTCCTTTCTTCCGGGGGCGAGGCCTGCCCAGGCTGGACGCCCAAGACCGGCGACCCACACTGGGTACAGAAGGCACTGCCCTCACTCAATCGGTTCCCACATTTGGTGCAAAACCCCATGATCGACACCTCTTTCCATTTATCGAAGACTTTCGTCTTTTCCATAGAGATATGATACGAAATTATGAATAAAATGTCAATGAGATCCTAACCAGACAGGCGCCACAGGCGTAAGATATCCGACACCTCGCAGGGGCGCAATGCCTTCCCCTTTGGGGAAGGGCTTTAGAAACGTATGCGATGATCGTAGTCATCATCCAACACAGCCAGACCACACCATCTGTAGGGGAGGGTCTCTGACCCTCCCGCACCCTTTCGATACAGATCCCTGACGAATCATTCT
>JAFTKE010000035.1 GCA_017456045.1 Oscillospiraceae bacterium | reverse complement strand
GTCGGCGGTGACGGTGAGTATTTCCGGCTCGCCGTCGGTGATGAGTACAGTATTTTCATAATGGGCGGAGAGCTTGCCGTCGGCAGTCACCGTGGTCCAGCCGTCTTTGAGGACCTGGACGTCATAGACGCCCTGGTTCACCATCGGCTCGATCGCCAGTGTCATGCCCCGGATCAGCCTGGGCCCACGGCCGGGCTTGCCGAAATTCGGCACCTCCGGCTCTTCATGCAGCTGTGCGCCTACGCCGTGACCCACGAAGGAACGCACCACTGAGAAACCTTTATACTACACATACGTCTGGATGTCGTGGGAGATATCTGACACTCTGTGTCCGGGGGTCGCGAAGCGGAGACCCTCGAAGAAGCTCTGCTTCGTAACATCGATAAGCTGTTGGGCCTGGGTGCTGATGGCACCACAGGGGAAGGTAGCAGCGCAATCGCCATGAAACCCCTCGTAGTACGCGCCCACGTCGATGGACACGATGTCGCCATCGCGGAGGACGTAGCCTCCGGGGATGCCGTGGATCACCGTATCGTTGACGCTGATGCATACGCTGGCGGGATAGCCGTGATACTTCAGGAACGACGGTTTCGCGCCCTGAGCCACGATGAAATCGTGGACGGCCTTATCGATCTGCTTGGTGGACACGCCGGGCCTTACCATCTCCCCTGCCAAAGCACGGGCTGCCGCGGTAATTTTGCAGGCCTTGCGCATCGATACGAGCTCTCGTTCATTTTTGATCGCGATCATACTTCCGCCCCTATCGCCTCGAGGATATCCCGATTGGCACCTTCGATGGACTGATCATCGCTGACGATCCGGAGCTTACCGGCCTTAGCGTAGTAGTCCTTCAGTACCTCGGTAGACTCATGGTAGACCTCCAGACGACGCCGTACCGTTTCCGGTGCGTCATCCTTGCGGATCACCAGGTCTCCGCCGCACTGATCGCAGATACCTTCGGTCTTGGACGGATTGGCGACGATGTGATAGCTGCAGCCGCACTTGCCGCAGACGCGCCGACCGGTCATCCGGCCCTCGATCACAGCATCGTCGATCTCGATGGACACCACATGGTCGATCCGAACGCCCTTGGCGTCCAGGACCTCCGCCTGGGCCAGGGTGCGAGGCACCCCGTCCAGGATGAAGCCATGGTCGCAGTCGGGCTGTGCCACCCGCTCCGCGACGATGCCGAGTACCAGCTCGTCGGGGACCAGGAGGCCGCCGTCCATGTAGGTCTTCACTTGTTTACCAAGCTCAGTGCCATTGGCCATGGCTTCTCTGAGCATGTTCCCGGTAGAAATGGCGGGGATGGAAAGCTGCTGTACCAGCAGTTCCGCTTGAGTCCCCTTACCAGCGCCGGGCGCGCCTAGTAGGATCAGATTCATCCTGCCGTCCTCCAGATCTTAGTCCAGGAAGCCCTTGTAATGCCGCATGAGCATCTGGGCCTCCAGAGCCTTCACCGTCTCAAGAGCAACGCCCACGACGATGATGATGGAGGTGCCGCCGATCGCGATGTTCTGCACACTGGGCATGAACTTGCCAGCCAGGATGGGCAGCAGAGCGACCACAGCCAGGTAGACCGCGCCAAAGACGACGATCTTACCGATGACCTTCTTGATGAAGTCAGAGGTGGGCTTACCGGGCCGGAAGCCAGGGATGAAGCCACCGTTCTTCTTCAGGTTGTTGCCGATCTCCACCGGATCATACTGGATGGAGGCGTAGAACCAGCTGAAGAAGAAGATCATCAGGAAGTAGACGACCACATAGGTCCAGCTGGAAGCGCTCCAGACATTGTCGTACCACCAGCCGCTGGTCCAACCGGGCACGAAGGCGCAGATGGTAGCAGGCAGGGAGCAGATGGACTGGGCGAAGATGACGGGCATGACACCGGACATGCTCACCTTGATGGGCAGGTTGGTGCTCTGGCCGCCGTAGATCTTACGGCCCACCACGCGCTTAGCATACTGGACAGGGATACGACGCTCCGCGTCGTTGACGAAGATGATGAACAGGACCAGTGCGATGATACCCACCACAGCGATCAGAGCCTGCCACCAGGTGTTGGTGAAGAACATGTTGTACATGGTCACAGCACCGTCGTCCAGACCGGAGATGATGTTGGCGAACAGGATCATGGAGATACCGTTGCCGATGCCGTGAGCAGTGATCTGCTCACCCAGCCACATGACGATGGCGGAACCGGCGGTGAAGGTCAGGACGATGACGATCATGGCCAGCCAGCCATCCTGAGTCAGGATGCCCATGCCGGAGTTCTTGATCATCATGAAGTAGGCCCAGCCCATCAGCAGGCCCAGAGCGACGGTGGTCAAGCGGGTGATCTTCTCGATCTTCTTCTTGCCCTCCTCGCCCTCTTCCTTCGCCATACGCTCCAGAGCGGGGATGGCGACGGTCAGCAGCTGGACGATGATGGATGCGTTGATGTAGGGCTGGATGGACAGCGCCAGGATGGTCGCCTGAGAGAAGGCGGAACCGGACATGACGTTGTACAGGCCCAGGATGGTCTCGGACAGGCTCTCGAAGAAGGACTTCAGCAGATCCGTGTCGATATAGGGGACAGGGATCACGTTGCCGATCCGATACAGCAGCAGGATCATCATCGTGAACATGATCTTCTTACGAAGATCGGGGAGCTTCCAAGCGTTACGCAGTGTCTTGAACACTTAAACCACCTCGGCCTTTCCGCCTGCCTGCTGGATCTTCTCCTTAGCAGACTCAGAGAAAGCCGCGGCCTTAACAGTGATCTTCTTGGTCAGGTTGCCGTTGGACAGCACCTTCAGACCATAGGGGCAGCTGGCGATGACACCGGCCTCGATCAGAGCGGCGGCATCCACCACAGCGCCATCCTCGAAACGGTTCAGGGCGGCCACATTGATGGCGGTCAGGGGCTTGGCGTAGATGTTGTTGAAACCACGCTTGGGGACGCGGCGAGCCAGAGGCATCTGGCCGCCTTCGAAGCCGGCGCGGACCTTGCCGCCGGAGCGGGCCTTCTGGCCCTTGTGGCCACGGCCGCCGGTCTTGCCGTTGCCACTACCATGGCCACGGCCCTTGCGCTTGCCTACGTGGGTAGAACCCTCGACAGGAGAAAGATTAAACAGTTCCATCGTTCGGTCCTCCTTATTCGACTTCGGTGACCTCGAGCAGATAGCCGATCTTGGCGATCTTGCCGCGGGTCTGGGTGTTATCGGGCTGGATGGTGACATTGCCGATCTT
>JAFTKE010000034.1 GCA_017456045.1 Oscillospiraceae bacterium | reverse complement strand
ATGTCCTTCTTGGTGGAACCGGTCGTAAAGACGTTGCCACAGGCACAGCGGATGGTGGTCTGTTCGTAGTTGGGATGGATGCCTTCTCTCATGTCGTTCACCTCTTTCTTATCAGTTAAAGGGCATAAAATGCCCAGCAATTTCAATCGCCCGGATATCATAACACATTACGTTCCAGAATGCAAGCATTTTTTTCACATTTTTTCACCAAACGAACGCTCTGCCCCAAGGCTCCCCTGAGAGGGGAGCTGTCGGCGAAGCCGACTGAGGGGTAATGCCCTCCCCTTTGGAGAGGGTGGCGGCGAAGCCGCCGGGAGAGGGCCGCGCAGCGGCTATCCCCCGAACAGTGCGATCACACTCAGAACGCCCAGTTACCGCCCCGGAAGATCGGCACCACGCTGCCATCAGCGCACACCGCATCGATGTCCATGGTGTCACAGCCGATCATGAAGTCTTCATGGATCATGGAATCGTTGATACCCAAAGCCCGGCACTCCTCCAGAGTCTTCTCATGGTTGTCCCGGATGGTGTCCACGAAGCCCATGCCGATCGCCAGATGGCAGGCGGCGTTCTCATCGAACAGGGTATTATAGAACAGCAGCCCGCTCTCGCAAATGGGGCTCTTCTGAGGCACCAGCGCACACTCGCCCAGATACCGAGCGCCCTCGTCCATGTCCAGCAGCGTGTTCAGCAGCTCCTCGCCCACCTTGGCGTGGGCCTCCACCACCTTGCCGCCCTCGAAGCGCATGGAGAACTCATCGATCAGCTGTCCCTGATAGCTCAGGGGCTTGGTGGAATACACGATGCCCTCAGCCTTGCCCCGCATGGGAGAGATGAAGCACTCCTCCGTGGGGATGTTGGGATTGAACAGGATCCCCTGACGGCTCAGCTCGGCACCACCGCAGAACACGGCCTCAGGGATCATGCCCACGGTCAGATCCGTGCCGTTGGCGGCGGTGTAATGAAGCTCACGGATATGCAAGCTGTTGAGATACTCGCAGCGCTTCCGCAGATCGGCGTTATGCTCCTCCCACGCCTTGATGGGATCCTCCCCCACCCGGGAAGTGGCGATGATCGCCTCCCACAGCTTCTCCACCGCCTGATTTTTGGACAGACCGGGGAACATCTTCTTGGCCCAGGCCACACCGGGGACCGCAGCGATGCACCACTGCTGCTTGCCCTCCCGCTGGTCGATATAGGGCTTCAGGATGGGATAGGACAGCTTCCGGGCCTTGGCCAGCTTCTCCATGTTGATGCCCTTCAGGCCATCGGGATCCTCGGAGATCAGATGCAGACGACAGGGCAGGGTGTCGCACCAATACTGCTGCCGCTCCCGCTGCCACTGGGGCACATCTCCCAAGATCTTGACGGACTTATAGCGGGCATGGACCTTCTGCAGAGGCTGATAGTTCCACAGCACCGTGACCTCCCGGGCCTTGGCCTTGTAGCACGCCTCCACCACCATCTGCACGAACTCCGGCTGATCCAGGTCGGCATAAACCAACACATCCTGCCCCTTCTGGACATTCAGCCCCGCCCGAACGATCAGATCTGCATACGCACGCAAAACAGATTTTTTCATAAACATTTGTACTCCTTTTATTGGCTTTCATAATGATTTTACCATATTATTTCCAATTGTCAATGACTGTTGCATCGAAGATCCATCCGGTGTATAATAGGGAGCATAATACGATAGATCATCGTTTAGTGTAGGACTGACGCACTGGCGCGGCAGCGCCTATGCCTTCCCCCGGGGGGAAGGTGGCCGAGCGAAGCGAGGTCGGAAGAGGAATGCGGGCAGTAACCTAGAAGTGTAGATAATGCTTTCAGACCCACTAGCACGTTGAACATTTGCATAGGTCTATCACGTCCCAAAACCATCACGTTGCCGCCCGCATTCCTCTTCCGCCCCTTCGGGGCACCTCCCCCCCGGGGGAAAGGATGCGGCTGCACCGCTAAACGATGATCTACCGACCCAAAAGGCGGTAATACCATGCTCACGAAAGAACAGTTCCACGAAAAGATCTCTGCCGGGCTCCGTTTCCTGGACGGTGCCACCGGCTCCAACCTGCAAAAAGCGGGGATGCCCCGGGGCTGCTGTACCGAGGAATGGATCCTCGCTCACCCGGAAGCCCTCCTCGATCTCCAGCGCCGATACGTCGAAGCAGGCGCCCAGATCCTCTACGCCCCCACCTTCCAGGCCCAGCCGATCCCCCTGGAGAAGGTAGGTCTGGCAGACCAGACCGAAGCGATCAACGCCAAACTGGCGCAGCTGACCCGTTCTGTCTCAGCGGACATCCTGGTAGCCGGGGACCTGACCACCCTGGCCGCCTTCATGGATAGCTACGATGAAGCCAATTTCGACGTGATGGTGGAAAACTACCGCCGCCAGATCCGGGGCCTGATCGACGGAGGCGTGGACATCCTGGCCGCCGAGACCCTGATGTACCCCCTGGAGGCAGAAGCCATCCTCACCGCTGCGGAGCTGGAGGGGGCCGGTGCCGCCCTGTATACCTTCACCATGCAGCCCGACGGCTCCCTGTTCTCCGGTCGGGACGCGGGAACGGTCCTGCGGGATCTGGAGGAAGCCGGAGCCGCCGCTGTGGGCTTCAACTGCGTGGCTGCGGACATGATGACCCCCTATCTGGTGTCCAAGCTCCGCCGCAGCGTCAAAGGTCCCCTGGTGTGCAAGCCCAACGCCGGGATCCCGGTGATCGGCGACGATCAGGTGGTCCGCTACCCCATGTCCCCGGAGGAATTCGCCGCCATCATGGCAGACTGCGCCAAAATGGGTGCTACCCTGCTGGGCGGCTGCTGCGGCACCGCGCCTGCGTTCATCGCCGCGCTGAAAGGGATCCTATGAAAGACGCGATCTTATCCCGCATGCCTGCGTCACATCCCTGGCGCGGCAGCATATATTATCATGACACCATCGGCTCTACCAATACCGAAGCCAAACGGCTCGCCGCCGCTGGTGTCACGGAAGGCACCGTGGTGATCGCCGGCCATCAGACCATGGGTCGTGGCCGCCTGGGCCGCCACTTCGACTCCCCTCCAGGCATGGGGGTCTACCTCAGCGTGATCCTGCGCCCCAACTGTCCCCCCGCCCAGCTGATGCACCTGACCTGCGCCATGGCAGTAGCCACCTGTGACGCGATCCAGAATGCCACCGGCTTCCGCCCCGGCATCAAGTGGATCAACGACCTGGTGGCAGGCTCCAGGAAGCTGGCCGGGATCCTGACAGAGCTGTCCGTCTCCCCCACCACCGGCCTGGTAGACTATGCCATCGTGGGCATCGGCATCGACCGGGCCCAGCGCAGCGAAGACTTCCCGCCGGAGCTGCGGCAGATCGCCTGCTCTCTGGCCATGGCCACAGGGACCGCACCGGACACGGCTGCGCTGACCGCTGCCGTGATCCAGTCCGTCCACTTGATATCCATCCAGCTGCCTCAACGCACCGCCATCATGGATCGCTACCGCCAGGATCTGGTGACCTTGGAGCGTCCCATCACCGTGATCCGGGGAGATGCCCGCCGTGACGGCACCGCTGTGTCAGTGGAAGACGACGGCTCCCTGATCGTCCGCTACGACGACGGCCCCATCGAGGCCGTCAATTCCGGCGAAGTCAGCGTCCGGGGGCTGTTCGGCTACGTCTGACCCCGAAATAATGGCCATTTCGTAAAATTTCTGGTTGCTTTTCCACATACTTTTGGTTATACTAGATGCAGGACGATAAATGACCGGGAGGTAAAAACAATATGAAAGCTGTGAATATCATCGTCAAGATCCTGGCGGCTCTGGCTGCCATCGCCGGTGTGGTCTATGTGATCGCTACTTATGGCGATAAGATCGTAGCCTGGGCCAAGAAGCTGCTGGGCTGTGAGTGCCCCTGCGAGTGCGAATGCGACGAGTGCGAGTGCGTCGACTGTGATGAGTGTGAGTGCGAGTGTGCTTGCGAGGAAGCCGAGGAAGCTGCCGAAGCCGAGACCGTGGAGCCCGTCGAGGAGACTGTGGAAGAGCCCGTCGCCGACGATGCGGTGGTCGCCACCGATGCCGATTTCGAAGGCTGATCCCGTCATATGCTATGCGGCTGATGCATTGCATCAGCCGCATTATCATACGCGTACCTCTAATATACTCGATCTCGGGCGGGCGACAAAGATACGCCGCTTCGCCGAAAGGGAGATTCTAGAGGTGCCCATGTATCGATATAGAAAGGGCGTGTTGCTTTTACAACACGCCCCTATTTTTATCGATCAAACATTTCCCAGATTCTTAGCACACTCAGCACACACGTTCTTACCGCGGTAAGACACGAGTCCGTACGAGGATGAACAAAACACGCAGGAAGGTTCAAACTTCTGGAGTACGATCCGATCATTATCCATGTAGATCTCCCGCTCATCCCGTTCCGCAATATCCAGAGTACGTCTTAACTCGATCGGAAGCACGATTCTGCCCAGCTCGTCCACCTTGCGAATGATACCCGTTGACTTCATATAGCTGCCCCTCCTTTCCTCAGAGACATTTCAAGCGATCCGTCCATGTGCCCGTAACGCCTGATTTTTTATATCATCATTATAATCCGTCTTTGATCCAGTGTCAAATGTTTTTTACGCATTTTGTCTGATTTTGTACGATCAGTCTGTAATATCCGCCTTTTGAAACTCATACCATATGAAAAAGGAGGTATCCGGATGCTTTTAAGTTGGATCTGGCTGGTAATTTTACTATTTTCGGTAATTTCCGGGATCTTTTCTGGCAACTCTACAGCCGTCAGCCAGGGGGCGCTGGAGGGGGCCCAGTCAGGGGTCCGACTGGCGCTGGACTTAGCAGGTCCCTTATGTCTTTGGTCTGGGGTATGCGCCGCCATGGAAAAAGCGGGGATCACTGCCGGGCTGTCCCGGCTGCTGCGACCGGTGCTGGATCGTCTCTTCCCCTCCAGCCGCACCGACCCAGTTCTGGCCAATGCACTGAGCGCGAATATCTGCGCCAATATCCTGGGTCTGGGCAATGCCGCCACCCCCATGGGCATCCAGGCCGTGAAGCGGATGGCCGGTCCCACCCATACCACCGTAGCCACGAACCAGATGTGTCGTCTGGTGGTGCTGAACACTGCCTCGATCCAACTGATCCCCGCCACGGTCGCCGCCATCCGCAGCAGTCTCGGCTGCGCCGCGCCTCTGGACATCCTCCCAGCCGTATGGATCACCAGCCTTTCCTCCGCCGGCATGGGGCTTGCCGCCGCCTGGCTCTTGGGTAAGCTATGGCATTGACAGACTACGTGATCCCCGCGCTGCTGATCCTCAGCTGCGCCCTGGCTCTGCACAAAAAGGAGGACGCCTACTCCCTCATGCTCACCGGTGCCGCCGACGGGCTGAAGCTGCTCCTTTCCCTGACCCCCACCCTGGTGATCCTCCTGACCGCCGTGACTATGCTCCGTGCCTCCGGCGGCATCGCAGCCCTGAGTCATTTCCTCTCCCCGGCGTTCCGTTTCTTCGGCATCCCACCCGAGACCGCCATGCTGGTGCTGATCCGCCCACTCAGCGGCAGCGCCGCCTTGGCAGTGGGTGCGGAGCTGATGGCGCAGCACGGCGTAGATTCCCTGATCGGACGGACCGTAGCAGTGATGCTGGGCTCCACCGAGACCACGTTCTACACCATCGGTGTCTATTTCGGAGCCGCCGGGATCCAGAAGACCCGCTACACCATCCCCGCCGCTCTGATCGCGGATCTGGTGGGCTTCATCATGGCTTCCGCTGCGGTACGACTCCTTTTTTCATGAGAAAACTTTCATTTCGTACATGATCCATTCATAATTTGGTGATATGGTGTATTTTGAGAACATAGATACAGGAGGCCATCATGGACACCTATGAAAATGGACTTTTGAACGACGAGACCCCCGCCGCCCCTATGGATGCGGCCCCCACCCCCCAGGCGCCCCTTTCGGAGCAGCCTGAGGCGCAGCCCCAGACACCAGCGCAGGCTCCCGTGGCACCGCCTCAGCCCCCGGTCGCCCCTGCCTACGGCCAGATGCCCCCCACCTACCCCGCAGGGAGCTATGGCCCCGTCTACACTCAGCCGGGCTACTACTATCCCACCATGAACCACATGCCCCAGGGCTACTATCAGCCCTACCGTCCCCAAATGCCTGTCACGCCGCCCCAGCCGCCTGTCCCGCCCACCGAGCCTGTGACCTCCACGCCTGATGTAAGTCCCGAGGTCCCCACTCCTGAGATCCCCGCCCCCGCCGAAAGGAAGGAGACGAGGAAGACCGGCAAGCGGATCCTCTGTGCCGCCCTGGTGGTGGCATTGGTGGCCGGCAGCTGCGGCATCACAGCGGCGTTGATCAACGCCCATTGGAAGAAGCAGCAGGAGCTTCTGTCCCTCTCCTTCAACGACAAGATCCGTGTCCTCCAGGAGCAGATCGATGCCGATGCCAACGGATCCAACGGCAACTCCACCTCCGGCACCCCCAACGTCAGCCCGGACGGCGGTCTGACGCCCGCCCAGGTATATGCTCAGAACGTAAGCAGCGTGGTGGCGATCGAATGCTCCAGCAACTACGGGCTATCCTCTGGCTCCGGCTTCGTCCTGACCGCCGATGGCTACATCGCATCCAACTACCATGTGGTGGACGGTGCCACGAAGCTCACCGTCACCTTCTCCGACGGCACTAAGTACGACGCCACCTTCGTCGGCGGCGATGAGTCCAACGACATCTCCCTGCTGAAGATCGAAGCTACAGATCTGCGCCCGGTGACGATCGGCAACTCCAGCGATCTGATCGTTGGCGACCAGGTGGCAGCGATCGGCAATCCTTTGGGCGAGCTGGCCTCCACCCTGACTGTGGGATATGTCAGCGCCAAGGACCGGGTGATCACCACCGACGGGAGCCAGATCAATATGCTCCAGACCGATGCCGCCATCAACCCCGGCAACTCCGGCGGTCCCCTGTTCAACATGAAGGGCGAAGTGATCGGCATCACCACCGCGAAATACTCCGGCACCACCTCCTCCGGTGCCTCGATCGAGGGCATCGGCTTCGCGATCCCCATGGACGATGTGTACGAGATGCTGCTGGATCTCCAGGAGCACGGCTATATCACCGGTGCCTACCTGGGCGTCACCGTGTCCGATGTGCCCCAGGCCGATGTAGATCTTTACGGTCTGCCCCTGGGCGTCCTGGTCCATGACGTGATGGCGGATAGCTGCGCCAAGGAAGCCGGCATCCTGCCCCAGGACATCATCGTGGACCTGGGCGGCTACGAGATCACCTGCACGAACGACCTGACCCGTGCCCTGCGCCGCTATAAAGCCGGGGACACGATCTCCGTCACTGTCTACCGTCATTCTGAAGGCGGCGAGAGCATCCTGTCCGTCACACTGGATGCCAAGCCCCAGGAGACCAACGATGCCCCCACCCAGGGCGATACGCCCTCCGATGGCACGGCAGACGATTGGTTCGACCACTTTTTCGGCTGATAGGAGGACTGAATGAGCGATAGAACAAAGAAACGCTTCCCCAAATGGGCTAAGATCACCTTGATCGTGGTGGCAGTGATCCTTCTTTTGATCATGCTGTGCGTCATCGGTATCGCTCTGTACCTCAACGCCATGCTGGATAAGATCGATTATGTCCAGCACCACACCACCCTATCCACTGAGGAAGCCTCCAGCATCGCCCAGGAGGAATGGGAGACGATCCCCACCGATGACACCACCCCCATAGAAGAGGATGTCACCGTCCCCACCGTCCCCACAGAGCCGGAAGTGCCTGTTGAGCAGGGGGAGCACATCGTGAACATCCTCCTGATCGGACAGGACCGCCGTCCCGGCCAGGGCACTCAGCGGTCCGACTCCATGATCCTGGTGACCTTCAATAAAAGCACAAAAGCGATCACCATGACCTCGATCATGCGTGACCAGTATGTGAACATCCCCGGCTACGGCAACGATAAACTATGCCATGCCTACCAGTACGGTGGGATGCCCCTGCTGGACCAGACTCTGTACGACCATTTCGGCATCGAAGTGGATGGTAATATCGAGGTGGACTTCTCCGGCTTCGAGTCGATCATCGACCTGCTGGGCGGTGTGGACGTGGTCCTGACCGAAAAGGAAGCGGATTATATGTATTGGGAATATGGCCTCACTCTGGACCCTGGTCCCAACCACCTGTGCGGCAAGGACGCCCTGGTCTACGCCCGGATCCGTGGATTGGACAACGACTATAACCGGGCAGGCCGCCAGCGCAAGGTCCTGCTTTCCCTGGTAGAAAAGTACAAGGACCAGGACTTGACCACCATGCTGTCCATGCTGGACCAGCTCCTCCCCCTGGTGACCACGGACATCCCAAAATCCCAGCTGATCTCCTACGCTTTGGAGCTGTTCCCCATGCTGGATGGAGCAACGATCCAGACCCTGAGGATCCCCGCCGACGGCACCTTCAAGGGTGGCTATATCAAGGTATCAGCCAACCACCGGATGTGGGTCCAATATAACATCGACTTCGAAGCGAACCGCCGTCTGTTGCAGCAGATCTTCGCCTCTTGATCCCCGTCCCCCGCTCCTTATGGGAGCAATGTCATTAAGTTAACGAAAGGTACGCATCACAAGCCTCCCCTTTCAGGGGAGGTGGGCCGCCGAAGGCGGCTCGGAGGGGTGTGTGATCAGCGCAGCTGATCACCAAAAGCGTGCGACCCACGCTTTTGAAAACCCCTCAGTCAGCTTCGCTGACAGCTCCCCTACAAGGGGAGCCTTGAGGGCGT
>JAFTKE010000033.1 GCA_017456045.1 Oscillospiraceae bacterium | reverse complement strand
CATGGAGGACTACCGGGCGGTGGATGAGCGGCTGCTTTCTGAGCTGGGCCGCAATGCTACCCTGGAGGAGATCGCTCTGGAGCTGCACATGACCGTGGAGGAAGCTGCCACCGTGGCAAAAACCCTGGATTCCGCCAGAACGCTTGCTCAGGCGAAAAAGCCCCAGGAGCCGGTGGAGGAAGATCCCGAGGAGCAGCAGGCGGTGGAGGATACCGCTTACTTCCAAATGCGCCAGCGGATCGCGGAGCTGCTCTCCGGCTTGGATGAAACGGATGCAAAGCTGCTGACTTATCGCTTCGGTCTGGAGGGCGGTAAGCCCCTGTCTCCCGAGGAGACCGGCCGCAAGCTGGGTCTGACAGCGGAAGAGGTTGTTGCCAGAGAAGCCGCCGCGTTGGCGAAACTGCGGGGATAGGAGGTAGTCGAATATGATAAAAAAAGCGATCTATCCCGGTTCCTTTGACCCCTTCACCAACGGTCATCTGGATATCGTCAAGAAGGCCTCGGCCCTCTTTGACGAGGTGGATGTGGTGATCGGCGTCAACGCCAATAAGCGCCGCACCTTCGCCGCGGAGGCCATGAAGGCCGCCATCGAAAAGACAGTGGCGGAGCTGGGGATGGACAATGTGTCCGTCACGGTCTATGCCGGTCTGGTGGCGGAATATGCCAAAACCAACGATATTAAATATATGATCCGTGGCCTTCGGAACAATATGGACTACAATTACGAGGAAAACATCGCCGAGGTCAATAAGCTCATCAATCCCAAAATGGAGTATGTTTACTTCCGGGCGGAAAATGTGGCGGTGTCCTCTTCCATGGTCAAGGAGCTCCATGGCTTCGGTCAGGATGTTTCACCCTACCTGCCCAAAGCGATCTTAGATATTGTATAACGCAGAAAGAAGGATAATATCATGGCTAAAACTTATTCTATCGCCATCGATGGCCCTGCCGGGGCCGGTAAAAGCACCATCGCCAAGCGTCTGGCGAAGGAACTGAACTTTGTGTATGTGGACACCGGTGCCATTTACCGCACCGTGGCCTATTTTCTGGATCTGCTGGGCATCAGCCCCAAGGATGCGGACGGTGTGGAGCGTTACATCGACGAGCTGACCATCGAAATTGAATACGATGCCGAGGGCGTCCAGCACATGATCATGAACGGCATGGATGTGTCCGGCGAGATCCGCACCCAGGATATCTCCCAGAAGGCGTCCCTGGTCTCCGCCCACGCGGTGGTTCGGGATATGCTGCTGGATATGCAGCGGGACGTGGCCAAGAAGCACAACGTCATCATGGATGGCCGGGATATCGGCACTGTGGTGCTGCCCAAGGCGGATGTGAAGATCTTCCTCACCGCCGATCCTGCTGTCCGTGCCAAGCGCCGCTATGATGAGCTGATCGCCAAGGGTCAGAAAGCCCAGCTGCCCACCATCCTGAAGGAGATCGAGCAGCGGGACTATCAGGATACCCACCGTCCCATTGCCCCCCTGAAGCAGGCCAAGGATGCGATGAAAGTGGATACCTCCGCCCTGGATATCGAGGGTGTGGTGGCCGCCATCAAGGCGATCGTGTCGGAGAAGATCGGTCTATGAGCGTTATCGTAGCGAAAAACGCCGGCTTCTGCTTCGGTGTGTCCAGGGCGGTGGAGCTGGTGGAGCAGTCCGCCGGGGAAGGGAAACGGGTCGTCACTCTGGGTCCCATCATCCACAACCGCCATGTGGTCAATAAGTTTGAAGAGCTGGGCGTGAAGGTCATCAATACTCCTGCCGATGCCCAGAAGGGCATGACCGTTATCATCCGCTCCCACGGCGTGACCAAGGCAGTTATTGACGCGTTGGAAGCGCAGGGTGTTGAGATCATCGATGCCACCTGCCCCTTCGTCAAGCGGATCCACGCCATCGTGGCCAAAGCCCGGGAGGAAGGGAAGCTGCCGGTGATCATCGGCACCCGCTCCCATCCGGAGGTTGAGGGCATCGCCGGCTGGTGCGATGACTGCCGCATCTTCGAAAACCCCGATGAGCTGTTGGAATGGGCCAATTCCGGGGTGGTTTCTCCAGAAACTCCCATTTGTATGGTCTCCCAGACTACGTCCACCGAGGCCCTCTGGAAAAAATGTTGCGAAATCGCAAAAAAACAGTTTACTAACTTAAAAATTTTTGATACAATATGCAGAGCGACGGAATTTCGGCAGGGAGAAGCGGCTGTTCTCAGTGCCTCCTGTCAGGCCATGGTGGTGGTGGGGGACCCTACCAGCTCCAACACGGGCCGCCTCGCGATGATTTGCCGGGAGCATTGCCCCCGGGTGGCTCTGGTGGATAATGCCGCCGAGCTGGACCCCGGTTTTTTCAAAGGGGTCACTCATGTTGGAATCACGGCCGGTGCATCCACACCGGCGTGGATAATAAAGGAGGTCAATAAGACTATGAGCGAAATTACTAATGTTGAGGCTGTACAGGAGGAGAACTTTGCAGAGCTTCTGGAACAGTCCATCAAGACTTTAAATACAGGAGACAAGGTTATCGGCATCGTTACCGGCATCGGCAACACCGAAGTCCAGGTTGATCTGGGCACCAAGCACGCCGGTTACATTCCTTATGATGAAGTCAGCACTGATCCCTCTGTCAAGCCCGAGGACATCCTGAAGGTTGGCGACGAGATCGAGGTCTTCGTGGTTCGTGTTAACGACCAGGAGGGCACTGTTCAGCTGTCCAAGAAGAAGCTGGACGGCATGAAGGTTTGGGACGAGATG
>JAFTKE010000032.1 GCA_017456045.1 Oscillospiraceae bacterium | reverse complement strand
CGCATTTCGGGATCTGGGAAGTAATTATTACAACCAGTTCAACAAAGAACGCAAGGCCAACTCCATGGTAAAGAAAGTGATGCTCTTGGGATACACGGTGACATTAGAACAGGCGTTCGCATAAAAATGGAACCGTTTTCTTTAGGGGGAGCGTTTTTGCGCTTTTGGCACGCATAGCTTTGATTTCACAGTAAACCATGTCATGGCGAGGAGCGCAGCGACGTGGCGATCCCCCAGCTTTTTAGGATCGTTTACGTTGCCAAAGCCCTCCCCATTGGAGCAATGTCATCAACTCAAGCTATCGCACAGCAAGATCCCTGTTTATCAGACAGATACAGCATTCGCCTCGCCCCCCTCATTTATGAGGGGGGTGCCCCACAAGCGAAGCGCAGTGGGGCGGGGGGAGTCCGATCGATCCCTGTTTGTAGAGGGTGGCCAAGCACCAACGAGGGACGCTCCCGTGTGGTATCACACCGGACCGTCCCTCGTGTCGTTTCCATATCAAGCAGCCGCCGCGTCCACGGCATCAAATAACACCTTCACCAACTCCATATATACCTGTTCGGTCGACCCTCTGTTGAACATCGGCGTGTCGTTGGTGGCGACGAAAACATTGAAGCCGTATCCCTCGTTGAAATACATCCTGGTGGAATAGCGGTCATTGCCTCCACTGTGGCCCCAACCGTCTCTGGTGCCTTTCATCAGACCGTAACCATAGTTTTCTATCAGGTCTTCCGGGGAATAGTCCGTGGTCATCTCCCGATAGCTTTCCATGCAGACCACCTGACCGCTTTTCAGTGCGGTCATCCAGATATCCAGATCGGCAGCCGTGGTCACGATATCGCCACACCCTTGGCTGATGTTCCCCATCAGATACCCCGGAGAGAGCCCATCGTATGTCAGGCCCCACTCAGGATGGTCCACGATCTCATCGTCGAAGCCGGAATGGGTCATGCCCAAAGGCCCGAAGATGTTCTGGCGGAGGAAGTCCTCATAAGACGTTCCGGACACCTGCTCCACCACGAAGGACAGCAGCATATAATTACAGTTGCCGTACTCGAACTGGGTATCAGGCTCGAAGTTCAGCGGCTGATCGAACAGCCACTCAAAGATCAGCGCATCCAGCTCTTCTGCCGTGTATGACGTATATTGGTCCGGATCCTCGACCACCGGTGTCACGTCCCGCACGATCCCGGACCGCATGGTCAGCAAGTTTTTCAAAGTGATATCCTTGCCGATGGTGTACTCCGGGAAGTACTTTTCCAGAGTATCCTCCAGGCTCAGCTTCCCCTGATCGCGCAGCATCACGATCGCGGCAGCGCAGAACTGCTTGGAGATGGAGCAAAGATACATCGGCGACTCCACCGTCAGCGGCTCTCCCATATCATCCGTGCCGGACGCATGGTCATAGACCACTTTCCCATCGTAGGTCACATAGACGAGCCCCTCATACCCGGCCTTTTCCAGGACCGCATCCAGCTCCGCCCGGACCTCGTCGGTCACCAATTCCACCTTAGTCTCCTCAGTGGCCTGGGTCTCAGACGCATCCTGGCCAACTTCCCCACCACAGCCCAGTGCCGACACCGCCAGCAACAAACACAAGATCGCGACAAAAAGCTTCTTCATGTAAAACATCCTTCCACCTCTCAGATCCCGGTCGGACCGCTTACTTCCATCCTTTCACATTGATCCCATTATCGAATTGCTGCGCCATATCCATATCCGCATAGCGGTTGAAGGCGTAGATCGGAAGGCTCTGGATCAGAAGCACCACGCATAGGGCGCTGAACGCCGTATTCCAAAAAACGAAGACCGAAGCCACCATGGCCGCGATGATCACACCGAACAAGATCTTTCTCCATGTAGGCATAACATCAACTCCTTATCATCCTACGTCCGGGAAGCGCTCCCCGTCGTTTCTGCAAACAGTATAAACCAGGAGTCGATAAAAAGCAAACAACCAGCTGTGCAGGCACTATATCGAACAGCACGATAATCAACCAACAGTTTACCCCATGATCGGCCTGTGCCGATCCATCGACCAGAACAGGTTGGGATCTTCGTTATACCGGATCTCATCCGCAAGGCACAGCAGCGCCACCACCGCGTCCTCCTGCTGGAACATATAGGAGTAGATCTCCCCCTCCGCAGTGGCGATGGCCGTGCGCTTCACGATAAAAGCCTTGCGCAGATCCTCCATATGCCGGTCCACCTCCTGGATGGACAGCCCCGTATTCTTGCTGATCAGGGAGGTGGCGATGGGCGTATTGAGGCGAGTGTACAGATAGAAGAGGATCCGAAGCTTGTCCGGGTCGGCCAAAGCTGCGAACACCCGACGCATCCCCTCCAGATCCGAGAAAAGGGGACGCAGCCTCTTTTCCGGCTCCAGCATCATAAAAAAGAAGCGAAGGTCCGGATCTGCCCGGATATTGATCATCCCCTCATCATAATGGATCTTGGAGAACTTGGCAAGGGGCTCTTCCTCCATCAGAGCTTGATCCAGCCAGACCCGCAGCTGGTCATCCGGGATACGCGGTGTCTCCATCATCACGCCATGCAGGATGGACCAGCAAACCTCAAAGGCATAACGGAACATATCCTCTCTGTCCATCTGAGACAGCTTTCTCGCCAGAGAGAATGCGACGCTCTGTTCCTCCCGCCCAAACAGCGCATCGATGCTGACCCCCAGCGCCTCCGACAGCGCAGGCAGCAGCTCCGCATCCGGCGTCCCGCCCCGCTCCCATTTGGACACGGCCTGGGTCGTCACCCCCACCAGCTGTCCCAGCTGCTCCTGGGTGATCCCCTTCGCCATACGGAATTTCTTGATCTGTGTACCAAGGACGCTCATCCTGCCTACCTCCCATGGTCTTTTCATGTATCTATCGTATGAAATGATCAACGGATCTGCAACACGCATTTTGAGTCTCTGCGAATATCCACACTATTCGTATGCTTCCCCACGCTGTGCCTTGCGATCCGCAAATCATCCCATTCATTCGATCTCCTTGTACTCGTTTCCATCCTTATCCACAAAGGTCCCCCTACTCGTTTTTCTGACCTCTCTGCGATATCCGTCCTCATCTCGCACTGTGTAAGGCTGGAAAAAACCGTTCCTTGGTTTGGCCGCCTCCCATTTCTCCCAATTCGCCCGCTCACGTCTCCAGCGTCTTGCTTCTTCCCGGTCCGCTTCACGGCGCATTTGCTTTCGTTTCTCAGGATCAGGCACGAAAATAACGAATATCAGCTGACCCAGAAGCTTCGTAAGCATCACACTGGCGATGATCATAAGTACAGGCACAAGGATCGCTGCCACATATACCACATAAGGACCAACGGTGTTCCCGATCAGCACCGCAACGAAATAGGCACCTACACAGACACAGAAGAGCAACACCGTCCGTTCGATCAGCCGGAAGATCCCCCACGGAAAGTCCCTTCGGATCACTTCCGTCAATATCCAGACAACGGCAGCGACCGCAAGCACCGCCAGGTAAATATATCCAACGATGTCCACAACGGTCTCAGGAAGGACATCACCGGAAGGCATCACTTCATCCACCACCACGAACACCGGGATCATACAGGTCAAAGCACAGCAGATCATATACGCCTGCCTGTTTTTAGGAAAACGTTTCTTATATTCCCGGGACATCTTCCCCTGATCCCCCTGCGCCCAGCTGATGATCTTCGCCACCACAGTCAGTATGACCGGAGAGAATATCACGAATGTCATAGGGTGGACATCCATCAACAGATAACGCCCCCATACCACTGCCACCACGCCGCCGATCACGATCAAGACCCACATCCATCCAGGGATCCCCTTAAAAAAATCCTTCATTCCCCTTCCTCCTATTCCTTCGGCACCTGCTTCATGGACAGGCTGATCCGGTGGCGCTTCTCGTCCACTTCCAGCACCACCACCTTCACCACGTCCCCCACCTTCACAGCCTCGCTGGGGTGACGCAGACGGCGGCTGGCCACCTGGGAGATATGGACCAACCCATCCTGATGGACGCCGATGTCCACGAACACGCCGAAGTCGATCACGTTCCGCACCGTACCGGTCAGCACCATGCCGGGTTTCAGATCCTTCATCTCCAGCACGTCCTTGCGCAGCACCGGGGCAGGCAGCTCATCACGGGGATCACGACCGGGCTTCGCCAGCTCCTTGGCGATGTCGATCAGCGTCGGCTCGCCCACAGCGCACTCGGCAGCGGCTTTGGCTGTGCCGTAGCTTTCCAGCCGGCCAGGCAGATCCTTCAGATCGTCCCCCTTCTTCAAGCCGAACAGCGCGATCAACGCCTTGGCTGCGGCATAGGATTCGGGATGGATGCCGGTGTTGTCCAGCGGCTCCTTGCTCTCCGGGATCCGCAGGAAACCGGCGCACTGCTGGAAGGCCTTGGGCCCCAGCTTCGGGACCTTTTTCAGCTGCGCGCGGCTGGTGAAGGCGCCGTTCTCCTCCCGGTACGCCACGATGTTCTTGGCAGTGGTGGCGTTCAGACCGGACACCTGCTGCAAAAGGCTCCTGGAAGCGGTGTTCACATCCACGCCCACCGCGTTGACGCAGTCCTCCACCACGCCACCCAAAGCGCTGTCCAGTTCCTTCTGAGGGCAGTCATGCTGATACTGGCCCACACCGATCGCCTTGGGATCGATCTTCACCAGCTCCGCCAGCGGATCCTGGAGCCGCCGTGCGATGGACACGGCAGAACGCAGGTTCACGTCATACTCCGGGAACTCCTCCGCCGCCAAAGGCGAGGCAGAGTACACAGAAGCACCGGCCTCATTGACGATGGCATAGCTGGCCTCCGGGAAGGAACGCAGCAGCTCTACGGTCATAGCCTCCGTCTCCCGGGAAGCGGTGCCGTTGCCGATGGCGATATGCCGCACCGCGTGCTTCTTCATAAGACCAGACAGGACGGCGATCGCCTCCTGCTTCTTCTTTTCGCTGAAGGTGGGATAGACCACAGAAGTGGCCAGCACCTTTCCGGTGGGATCCACCACCGCCACCTTGCAGCCGTTGCGGTATCCGGGATCCAGGCCCATGGTGACGAAGCCCTTGACAGGAGGCTGCATCAGCAAGGGCTTCAAATTCAGGGCGAAATTGGCGATGGCACCGGAATAGGCCCGGTCGGAAAGATCACTGCGGACCTCCCGCTGGATCGACGGGAAGATCAGTCGTTCATAGGCATCTTCGGCAGCGGCCCGGACGAAAGCAGACACGTGCATGGTGGGCTTCAAAGCAGCCCGGCACACCAGTGCCGCGCCCTCGTTCCCAGGCAGCCCCACACCGGGCTTCAAGATCCCTTCCTTTTCGCCCCGGTTGATCGCCAGGATCTGATGGTCCAAAAGCCGGGACACCGGCTGGGAGAAATCATAGTACAGCCGATACACCGTATCGTTCTCCGGATCGTCCGCCTTGCAGGTGAACACGCCCTTCCGGTTCACCAGCTCCCGCAGCCCCTTACGGATCTGGGCATCGTCGCTCAGATCCTCGGCGATGATGTCGCTGGCCCCCTGCAGCGCCTCCTCTACGGAAGCGACGCCTTTCTCTTCGTTTACATAACTTTCCGCCAATACCGCAGGATCCTGCCCATCCTGGGCGAAGATCGCGGCAGCCAGCGGCTCCAGCCCTTTCTCCCTTGCGATGGAGGCCCGGGTCCGGCGCTTCTGCTTGTAAGGGCGGTAGAGATCCTCCACCTCCGCCAGCGTCACAGCGGCATCGATGGCGTCAGCCAGCTCCTGGGTCAGCTTGCCCTGGTTCTCGATGGACTTCTTCACCTCATCACGGCGGTCCTGGAGGTTGCGCAGATAGGTGAGTCTGGTCTCCAGCGTCCGCAACACCGTATCGTCCATGGCGCCGTGCATCTCCTTACGGTACCGAGCGATG
>JAFTKE010000031.1 GCA_017456045.1 Oscillospiraceae bacterium | reverse complement strand
CGGTCCTGTGTGTGGTACCACACACAGGACCGTCCCCTGTGTAATCATATTTAGTGGTCTCTGGGACCGTAGTGGAGTTCTTTTTGGTAGGCGCGGTGGCGTTTGCGGCCTTGGGTCCAGCCTTTGATCAGGCGGGGGAGACCGCGGAAGGTGTGGCCGTTGACCCAGTAGACGATATCTTCGGTCATGGACCGGGTGATCGTCCCCTTGGTCATCTGGGCCAGGGCCCGGATCGGCATGTTCAGGATGAACAGTGTGTCCAGATCCACCGCCTTTTCCAGCTTCTTCGTCAGGCGGCGGTGGAGGAAGCGGGCGATGGCGTTGTCGGCGTCCCGGAAGCGGTCGATCGGGTCGTTCCAGCCGATCTCCTTGGACCAATGGGGGTCCGGGATCTCATGGCCCAGCAGGGCGGCGAATTCATAGTCAGGCACGTCGGTGACGGTGCCGGAGTCATAGCTGGGGAGGACGTCATAGGGGGCTGGAGCGTCGGTGCCGATCAGCCGCAGGGTGGCGGTGAGCCGGATGTCCCGGACGCTGGAGCCGACGCTGATGGTATAGTGGGCCGTCTCCACTTCCCAGTTCCCGGTCTTGACGTTGAAGTAACGGAAAGCCTTGTCATCCAGCTCGATGGTGACCTCCTGGCTCTCCCCCGCTTTCAGGAACACCTTTTGGAAGCCCTTCAGCTCCTTTTTGGGGCGGAAGACCTTGCCGGTGGTGGTGCCGATGTACACCTGGGCGACCTCTGCGCCGTCCACGGGACCGGTGTTTGTCAGGGTGAAGCGGACGCCACGGCTGTCGGCGGTGAGGTCCGAATAGGTGAAGGTAGTATAGCTCAGGCCGTGGCCGAAGGGGTAGCGGACCGGTTTGTCCACGGTCTCGTAGTAGCGGTAGCCTACGTACAGTCCTTCCCGATGCTCCGCGGTACGCTCCTTGCCGGGGTAATAGCGGTGGCAGGGGACGTCCTCCAGCTGCTCCGGCCAGGATTCTGCCAGATGGCCGCTGGGGTTCACTTTACCGGTGATCACGTCTGCCATGGCGGAGGCTCCTGCCTGACCGGACAGGTAGCCGTGGAGAGCGGCACGGTAGCATTTCTGGGGTGGCATCCGGAAGGGCGCGCCGCCGCTGAGCAGCAGCACCACGTTCTCGCTGACGTTGGTCACCGCCCGGATCAGCTTCTGCTGCTCGGTGGGCAGCTCCAGATCCGTCCGGTCCCTGCCCTCGGTCTCGGCGTTCTCGTCCAGACCTACACAAAGCAGTACCACATCGGCGCTGCGGGCGGCGGCGACAGCCTCGTCGATCAGCCGACGGGCCTTTTTGCCGTCCCGGCGGTAGCCTTGGGCGAAGGTGACCTCCAGGTCCGTTGCGTCCAGGGCGTCCAGCAAGGTGTCTACCTCAGTGGCATTGACGATGGAGGATCCGGCTCCCTGATACCGGGGAGACCGGGCGAAGTCGCCGATCAGGGCCACCTTCTGCTTGCCCATAAGGGGGAGGATCCCGTCGTTCTCCAGCAGGACCAGGGCGTTTTGGGCGCACTGCTTCGCTAGAGCGTGATGGGCGACCTGGTCGTAGGTCTTGGGGGAGGCGGCCACGGTCTTTTGGGTGGCCAGGATCAGGGGCAGCAGCTCCCGCAGCCGGTCGTCCAGGGCGGACTCCGGCAGGTCACCGGAGCGGACCGCGTCGCAAACGGTCTGAGCGCAGTCGAAGCCGGGGTTCGGCATATTCAAAGCAGAGCCTGCGGCGATGGAGGCCACGGGGTCGTTGCAAGCGCCCCAATCGGAGACCACGAAGCCGTTGAAGCCCCATTCCTTGCGCAGGATGTCCGTGAGCAGGTGGGTGTTCTCATTGGCGTAGGTGCCATCCACGCTGTTATAGGAGGACATGATCGCCTTGGCCTTGCCCTCCTTCACCGCCATCTCGAAGCCGGTGAGGTACAGCTCCCGGAGGGTGCGCTCGTCCACCACGCTGTCGCAGGACATCCGGTGATGCTCCTGGGAATTGACGGCGAAATGCTTAGGGCAGGCGGCCACGCCCCGGGACTGGATGCCACGGACATAGGCGGCGGCCATCTTACCGGCCAGGTAGGGGTCCTCGGAGAAGTATTCGAAGTTCCGACCGCACAGGGGGCTGCGTTTGATGTTCAGTCCGGGTCCAAGGACCACATGGACATCGCTGGCGGCGGCTTCTCTGCCCAGGGCCTTGCCCAGCGCTTCTCCCAACGCCGGATCCCAGGAACTTGCCATGGTGGCGGCGGTGGGGAAGCAGGTGGCGGGAAGGGATGGCTTCAGCCCCAGGTGGTCCGCCGAGCCTGCCTGCTTGCGAAGCCCGTGGGGGCCGTCGGCAAGGAACATGGCGCTCAGCAGCAGCCGGGGGATCGGCTGGGTGGTCCAGGAGGTGGCCCCTTGCAGCAGGGCGGCCTTTTCCTCCAGGGACAGCTTTTTGATATATTCTTCAACAGTCATAGGTGTTGCACCTTTCTGTAGAGGTCTCTGATCTGGGGGGCGTGCTACGATGTAGGGAAAGGGCATGCCCTTTCCGGTGTGCTTGCTATGGAAAGTACATAAAAATGCGATATTCTTCGCAAATCCCGTGGGATTTGCGGCGGAAAGGGCGTGCCCTTTCCCTACGTGGCGTTGCGACGATTTGCCTGGCGAAGTAAAAAGATGAGGGGACGGTGGGGACCGTCCCCTTTAGGGGTCAGATACTGTATCGGCCCACGATCTCGGTGGGGCCTTCCAGGGTCAGGTCGGTGACCTGGCCGTTTTTGCCGGAGATGGTGACGGTCAGGGGGCCGCCGGGGTTCTCTACGGTGAGCTTCCCGGTGGGGACCTTGCCGTTCAGCCACAGCACCACCGCCGTGGAGGCGCTGCCGGTGCCGCAGGCCAGAGTGTAGTCCTCTACGCCCCGTTCATAGGTGAGGATCCGGATCGTGCTTTCGTCGATCCAGTCGTACATATTCACATTGGCTCCCTTGGGGAAGGCGGGGTCATAGCGCAGCTTCCTGGCGGCATCGTGGAGCGCTTCTTTGTCGTCCCAGGTCAGGCCGGGGATCAGCTGCACCGCGTGGGGGACGCCGGGGGTCCCCAGCTCCACATAGGCGATGTCGCCCTTGCGGTGCAGATCCAGGATGCCGGGGGTATTGAGCCGCACCCGGTACTGGTCCTCAGACAGGCGCTGGCCGTAGACCAGGCCGGCGTCGGTCTCCACCACCATGTTTTCGCCTGCGATGCCCATATCATAGGCGAAGCGGCAGATGCACCGGGCACCGTTGCCGCACATCTCGCCCCGGGAGCCGTCGGCGTTGTAGAAATGGAGCTTGAAGTCGGCGATATCCGAATGGTCCACCGCCATGAAGCCGTCGGCACCATTGACGGCGCAGGCCCTCAGCGCCAGCGCCGAGAAGTCCAGCTCCAAACCACGGGCATCGATCACCATGAAGTCGTTGCCCGCGCCGTTCATGTAATAGGCGTCCATCATCGTCCCTCCTGTTCCAAAGATACGAGATACGAGATATGAGATACGAGATATGCATCGATACGGAACATCTCGTATCTCGTATCTCATATCTCATATCTGACACATCAGCCCAAAATGTCTTCCATGTTATACAGTCCCTTTTCCTTGCCCACCATGAACCGGGCTGCCGCCACGGCGCCGTCGGCCAGCATGGCCCGGGAGTCGGACTCGTGCTTCAATGTCAGGGACTGGTTGCCGGTGTGGATGTGGACCTCGTGGATGCCTACCACATTGCCCAGACGCAGGGCGGAGATGCCGATCTCCTCCTTGGTGCGCTTGCCCTCGCCGGAGCGGCCGCAGTTGGCCACAGCCTGGGGGCGGACCTCCTTGATGGCGTTGAACAGCATCAGGGCGGTGCCGCTGGGGGCATCGACTTTGCGGGTGTGGTGGACTTCTACGATCTCGATGTCCGCATCGGGGAAATAGGAGGCAGCCTCCTTGGCCAGGCGGCACAGCACGGCGATGCCCATGCTGACGTTTCCGGTGAAGAAAACCGGGATCTCCTTGGCGGCTTCGTCGATCATGGCCTTCTCTTCGGGGGTATGGCCGGTGGTGCCTACCACGACAGCGGCACCGATGGACTTGGTATATGCCAGCACATCGGCGATGGCAGTGTGGTGGGAGAAATCGATCACCACGTCTGCTTCCACGTTGCCCAGCTCGGCGAAGGTCTTGGGGACCCCGTTCTCACCGTCGATGGACACCCGGCCCACGCACTCTGCGCCCAGGATCTGGTCGATCAGCTTACCCATGGCGCCGTTGGCGCCGCAAAGGACTACTTTCATACCTCGATACCCAGCTTTCTCATCTGCTCATAGAGGTCAGCACGGGTGGCATCCTCCATGGGGGTCAGGGGCAGCCGCAGGTTCTCCTCACCGAAGCCCATGGCGGACACGGCGGCCTTGGCAGGGATGGGGTTGACCTCGCTGAAGAGGGCATCGATCAGGGGCAGCAGGTCGCACTGCATCTTGGCGGCGGTGGCGTAGTCGCCGGCCATGCAGGCGTCGGTCATGGCGACCGCCTCCTTGGGAGCCACGTTAGACAGCACGCTGATGGTGCCGGCACCACCCATGGCCATCATGGGCACCGTCAGGGCGTCCTCGCCGGAGTAGATGTCCAGCTTGTCGCCGCACAGGCGCATCAGCTCCACCATCTGGGCCATGTTGCCGGTGGCTTCCTTCAGAGCCACGATGTTGGGATGCTCGGCCAGCTTCGCCACGGTCTTGGGCTGCAGGCTGCAGCCGGTACGGCCGGGGACGTTGTACAGGATCACCGGCACGGTGGAAGCGTCGGCGATGGTGGTGTAGTGCTGGATCAGGCCGTTCTGGGTGGCCTTATTGTAGTAAGGGGTCACCACCAGGATGGCATCGGCCCCCACCTCGCAGGCGTTCTTGGTATTGTGCAGCACGTGGGCGGTGTTGTTGGTGCCGGTGCCCGCGATCACGGGGACGCGCTTCGCCACCTTCTCCACGGTGAAGCGGATGACCTCCTTCTGGTCCTCCGGCTCGATGGTGGCGTTCTCGCCGGTGGTGCCCATGACCACGATGGCGTTGATGCCGTTCTCGATCTGGAAGTCGATGAAGCGGCCCAGGGCATCATAGTCGATGCCGTCAGCGGTCATAGGGGTGACGATGGCAGTGGCCATGCCCTTGAAAATGGTGTTCTTCATTGTTTCTATCTCCTTTGTTGGTTCCGTGTTCTTCGTAAGGGAGGGTCATCGACCCTCACGTCCCCGGCTTGGGAGCCAGGGATGTGCGTTCGCTGTGCGAACGCACCGGGCGGGTCAGTTTGAAAATTGGTTCAAATATTCGTACAGGGGGATCAGCTTTTGGAAAAAGTCCGCGACCCGTTCTCCCAGCTGGGGCCCGAAGAGGTCGGGGGTTGGCTCCTCCTCCCGGACGCAGCCGATCTGGCGGCGCCAGGCGAAGTAGGGTGCCAGACGGGGATCCTCCGGCTGCTTGGGGCGTTTATAGCACTCCGCCGTGATGGGCTGGCCTACCGCTGCCTCGGTATCGCCGATGAGCTTCAGGAACTCATCGGGCCGGGCAGCGATCCGTTTTCGGAAGGCCTCCATGGTGGCGGGCTTTCCCTGCCACCAGAACAGGCCGTAGTGGACCCGGTCAGGGTTTATCTCGAAGTACAGGCAGGGGTTCTCTGCCCACCACTCCACGTCCTGCCGGATGCAGATCCACAGGCTCTCCTTGTAGGGCAGCGGGTGGTGGAGCCGGGCGTCCCGGTAGATCCGGCTGACCTTCACAAGGTTGCCGGGTCTGTCCAGGAAGGGCTGGAACAGATCCTTGCCCAGGGCTTTCATGGGCTCGTACAGAGTGTCTACGTATTCTTTTTTATGCTCCTGGAACCATTCCCTGTTGTTGTTCAGGCGGATGCCCCAGAGAAAGTCGAAGGTCTCAGGCGTGAAGCCGGGGAACATGGCTTGGATCCCCTCCTTTGTGATTCGTAGGGCGGGGGCTTGCCCCCGCCGCCGCACCTTGTGTGCCCTTGCTAAGCAAGGGCACCGGCGGGGGCATGCCCCCGCCCTACGGTTTGGGTCGACAGTATCGTCGGGCGGTCAGTCTTTGTGCTTGGTTTGCCACAGGAGCTGGCCGTGGTGTTTTTCGGGGTGGGGGATCTCCGGCAGGTCCAGGGCGTAACGTTCGGAGACGTTGATCACCTGGGTGTCACCGTAGGTCTGCTCCCGGGTCCGGGCACCGTAGCGCAGGTGGACGTGGCCGTGGAGCAGGTATTGGGGATGATATACATCCAGCAGATCTCGCAGGGCCCGGAAGCCATGGTGGGCGGGATCCTCTGCGTCTCCCACGCCGTAGGGTGGGGCATGGGTCACCACCAGATCCACACCGCCCAGCTTTTCCAGCTTGCGGCGGAGCTTGGAGATCCGGCGGTGCATCTGTTCGTCGGTGTACTGGTAGTCGCCGGGGTGGTAGCGCAGGCAGCCTCCCAGCCCCAGGATCCGCAGACCGTTGTAGACCACCAAATGGTCATCGATGCAGTCGCACCCTTCCGGGGGATAGCGGTCGTAGGAAGTATCATGGTTGCCGTGGACGTACAGCACCGGGCAGCGGGCCATGGTGACCAGGAAGGACAGATAGTCTGCCTTCAGGTCGCCGCAGGATATGATCAGGTCATAGTCCTTCAATCGGCCGGGGACATAGTAGTCCCACAGAGCGGCGCATTCTTCGTCGGATACGGCAAGGATCTTCACATCGATGTCTCCTTTTCGGCTGGGATCTCGTCTTTATATACGCCCAGCTCCCGGACCATGGCACGGGAGATCGGCAGGATCTCATCAAAACGGGGGATGCGGCCCTCCACGTTCTGGCACAGCCAGTCCATGCGGAGGATCTCGTCGGGGGTGAAGGTGCGGCTGCCGTCGTTCATGACGGTGCCGTCCTGCGCGGTGATATGGCGGTAGAAGGGGTCGATGGTGCCGCTTCGCAGGCCCTTTTGCAGCAGCTCCGCCAGGACACGGACGCCCTCTGGGAGCTTCTCGGACAGACGTACGTCTACCACGCCGCTGTCCATGCCCCACCAGTAGTTGACGGCCCGGCGCTCGTTGCGGCTAACGTCCCAGGCACCGGACATGATCGAGCGGACCACGTTCTCATAGAACTTGCCCCACAGCCAGCAGGGGGAGCCCAGAGGGCTGAGGGAATTGTCCTCGCAGACCTGGTAGGTGCCGTAGTTGCAGAAGTCCATGTAGATCTGATCCTGGCTGGGCACCTCACGGTTGGAGATCACCCGGATGCCGCTCTTGATGAAGTCCGCCACAGGGGACCCAGGCTGGCAGGACCAGCGCAGGTCGATCTTGGCCCGGGGGTTGGTCAGCTGCGCGCCCAGGGCGAAGGCGTTGATCGAGGCGGGCTCGCCGAAGATGGGGTAGGAGGCGATGTAGCCGATCCGGTCGCCCCTGGCCATGGCACCGGCGATGGCACCGGTGATGAATTTCGCTTCGTACATCCGGCTGTAGTAGGTGCGGATGCTGGAATAAGGGATATCCACCGAGCAGTTCAGGAACCGGATCTTGGGATATTTGATCGCGGCCTGCAAGGTCACCCGGCCCAGCTGGGGGGTGGTGGTGAAGATCACCTGGGCACCCTTCTCCACGGCTTCGTCGATCGCGTCGCTGGCCTGGTCGGTGGTGGCGCAGTTGAAGTAGCTCTGGGTGGTGACGGCGGAGCCCATCACGTCCTCCAGGTATTCCCGGCCCTCGTCATGGGCACGGATCCAGCCGCTGCGCTCGCAGTCCAGCTGGTGGATGAAGGCCACGCTCAGACGCTCCGGGGCGGCGGTGATGATCCGGCCCAGGATGCCGCTTTTGGCCTTGGGGGTGGATAGCTCCATCTTCACCGGCTCCGGCTGGGAGATGGAGGTCAGATCCTCCCAGATGGCGGTGAGGGTCTTTTTCAGCTCTTCAGTAGATAGCTTGCCCAGGTCCTGGAAGGGATACACCTGGAGCCAGAACAGCAGGGCTTCCTCTGCTTTCAGGTCCAGCATCTGCCCGTTGAGGGCGGAGAAGGCCTCCCGGAAATACTGGAAGTAGGCGGTGAAGGTCAGCTTTTCCCGGTCGGTCCATTCTTCTCCCGGTTCCTTGCCCAGGGCGGACAGGAGCCGCTGGTAGTCGCCGGGGCGCTGGTACTGCACATTGTAGATCCCGGCGGACTTATAAAACTCCAGGAATTCATGGTAGGATTTCACCCGGGGGCTGCCATCTTGCACCGGCAGGATCCGGGTGACGTTGGCGGCGATCCGGGCGGCACCGAAATGCTTCAGGACGCTGACCCGCTTGTTGCCCTCCTGGACGAAAAACTCTCCTAAGTACTCGAAACACACGATCGGGTCCCGGATGCCCTCGTCGGACAGGTTCGCCATGCACAGGTTCACCCATTTGGTGGCGAACTCGCTGTCGGCGTCTAAAAGGGGCAGGAACCCGGCGGTGAAGGCCCAGATCCGGCCTCCGGTGCGGGTGCCGACGATCTGGTCGATGGGGATCTCCACCAGACCTACGTTTTGGGTGGAGCCGGTGGGGATGTCGGTCAGGATCTCGTCCAGGACCTTGGGGTAAGGTTCCCGGCCGGCGCTGACCAGCTCTTTATATTCTCGCTGTCCCGCGCGGAGCGCGCGGGCGTATTCGTCGAATGCCTCTGTTCTGTTCACACGAGCCCTCCTTTGATAAAGCGGTGCGAAACATTGCCTAGTCTCTCATATCATACCCAATTTTACGGCGTTTTGCAACAAGAAACTGTGTGCCGATTATGGACTGTTGTTTGTACGATCTGACCAGTGGGGGCGTTCGGATCGTATGGCATTTCCTTGTTTATCAGGCGATTTATCGCAACGTCATGTAGGGAAAGGGCATGCCCTTTCCCTACAGAGCGTTGCGGTGTACTGCCCCACAAACAGGATTTTTACAGCATTGCGCCGGGGCTTACCAGAGGTAGACTCTGGATTCGTAGGGGTGGAGGATGGATGTGTCGTTTTCGTGTGTGGAGAGGATGCGTTGGGCGGTGGTCAGGTCGAAGCCTTTGGGGACCTTCATTTTTTGGGGGCGGTCGGAGAAGGAGCAGATCACCAGCAGCCGCTGCGTGGGGAGTTCCCGGGAGTAGACGTACTGCGTTTTGCTGCGGCGGAAGTGTTCCCGGTAGGTGCCGTGGCGGACTACCTCCAGCTCTTTTCGCAGGGCGATCGCTTTGCGGTAGAAGTTCAGAAGGGAGTCGGGGTCCGCTTCCTGGGCGGCTACGTTGATCTCTTTATAGTTGGGGTTTACATAAAACCAAGGCTTGCCGGTGGTGAAGCCGGCGTTTTCCGTGTCGTCCCACTGGACCGGGGTCCGGGCGGAGTCACGGGAGGAGCGCCACATCTTTTCCAGCCGTTCCTGGGGCGACTTCTTCAAATTGGAGTGGGCGTAGTTGTAGCGGGTCTGCACGTCCTCGTACATCTCCGGGTCCTCCGGTCGCCAGTTCTGCATCCCGATCTCCTGGCCCTGGTAGAGGAAGGGGGTGCCCTGCTGGAACAGGTAGCTCACTGCCAGGGTCTTGCCGCTTTCTACCCAGTATTTTTCACTGCCGTAGCGGGAGATGATCCGGGGGTGGTCGTGGTTCTCGATGTAGAGCATGTTCCAGGCACGGCCGGCCAGCTTATTTTGCCAGTCGGAGAAGGCCTTTTTCATGCGGCGCAGGGAGAATCTGGTGGGCAGATAGTCGGTGAACAGGCAGTCGGCGCATTGGCACTGGAACTGGATCATCATGTCGATCTGGCCTGACGTTTCATCGATGTATTTCAGGGCTTGCTTGGGCCACACCAGGGGGGCCTCCGCCAGGGTGAAGCAGTCGTAGTGGTCGAAAACGTCCCGCTTGAACTCTGCCAGGTACTGGTGGATCCGGGGGCCGTGGTTATAGTGGCGCATCCCCTTGTAGATCGGGAAGATGTGGTCGTTGGGAAGGCCGTCTTTTTTGGAGATGTAGGTGATCACGTCCTCCCGGAAGCCGTCCACGCCCATGTCCAGCCAGAAGCGGAGGATCTTCTTCACTTCCTCTCGGACCAGTTGGTTATCCATGTTCAGGTCCGGCTGCTTCACGGCGAAGAGGTGGAGATACCATTCTCCCCGCACTTCGTCCCAGGTCCAGGCCTTGCCCTCGAAATTGGAGTCCCAGTTGTTGGGGAGCGGACCGTCCGGGGTGCCGGGGCGCCAGATGTAGTAGTCGGTGTAGGGGTCGATCCGGCGGCGGCTTTTTTGGAACCAGTCGTGCTCGTCGCTGGTGTGGTTCACCACCAGGTCCATGATCAGCTTCATGCCCCGGTCGTGGCAGCCCTTCAGCACCTGGCGGAAGGCTTCCATGCCGCCGAATTGGGGGTCGATATCCATGTAGTCGGCGATGTCGTAGCCGCAGTCGGCACCGGGAGAGGGGTAGATGGGGGAGAACCAGATGCCGTCGCAGCCAAGACTTTGGATGTAGTCCAGCTTTTCCAGCACGCCCCAAAGGTCGCCCATTCCGTCGCCGTCCCCGTCTTTGAAGCTGCGGGGCCAGATCTGGTAGAATACCATGTCTTTGTACCAACGTGTTCGTTCCATGTGGATACCTCCTGTTGAGACTGTAGACCCAGTGTATTGACAAACTCGTTTAGCAGCGCAGCCGCTCTTGCCCCCCCGTATTTATGAGGGGGGCGCGTAGCGCCGGGGGGAGTCTGCGTGAGGCCTTGATCTTGTATTTTTTACGGGAAATGCTGAACTGTTCGGACTCCCCCCGCCCCACTGCGCTTCGCTTGTGGGGCACCCCCCTCATAAATGAGGGGGGCAAGGGGCGTGGTGCGAATAGGGGGCGAAACGATGTTTTCGGTGGTCGGTGTATTTTGATTATATCATACATCCTCCCTTGCGTCATCTCAAATATCATGGTAAACTATAAGAAAATGGAGAAAAAAGGGGGGCTTTTCGTGATCGAATACCGGGATGGGGTCTTTGGGATCCATGGTCAGACGGTGTCTATGCTGCTGCGGGTGGATCCCTATGGGCTTTTGGAGCTGCTGCATTTCGGTGAGCCGGTGGGGACGGAGGATGCGTGTGCCTTCGACTATCGGCCGGGGCTTGGCTGGGGGTCTTCGATCCTTTTGAAGGATGGGGATACCGCCAGCTGTCCCGATGCTCTGGGGCTGGCCTGGAGCGGACCGGGACGGGGGGACTATCGGGAAAGCCCTCTTGAGCTGGCGGGGAGCAGCGCCGACTTCCGGTATGAAAGCTATGAGATCCTGGAAGAGGCGATCCCCATGGGCTGCGGCCTGCCTCAGGCCCATGGAGAGGGGGAGACGCTGAAGATCACCCTTTCCCAGGAGGGGGCGAAGCTGCATCTTTACTTCTCGGTGTTTGGGGACGTGGTGGTCCGGCGTACGGTCCTGGAGAATACCGGAGAGGATACGATCGTCCTTACCAAGCTTATGAGCAGTCTGCTGGATCTGTCCGGAAGCTATGAGATGACCACTTTCGACGGAGGATGGATCGCGGAGGCGAGGCCCCACACGGTGCCGGTGCTGGACAGCCGGGTGGTGAACGAAAGCACCACAGGAGCTTCCTCCAATCGGCATAACCCGGGCTTCCTGCTCAGCGAGCCGGGGGCCGGGGAGGAATATGGACGGGTGTATGGCTTCAACCTGGTCTATTCCGGCAACCATTATGCCGCCGCCCAGCGGTCCTTGCAGGGGCTGACCCGGGTGGTGCAGGGGATCTCCCCCTCCAGCTTCCTGACCCGGGTGGAGCCGGGGGCGGTGTTCGAGACGCCGGAGGCGGTGATGACCTTTTCTGACCGTGGATTCGGTGGAGTGAGCCAGGCGATGCATCGGTTCGTCCAGGAGCATATCATCCCCGCGCAGTGGAACGGGAAGGAACGTCCGGTGCTGTTCAACAGCTGGGAGGGGTGTATGTTCCACTTCGACCATCGGCGTTTGGTGAGCCTTGCGAAGGACGCTAAGGACTTGGGCTGTGAGCTGTTCGTGCTGGATGACGGCTGGTTCGGCAAGCGTGATGACGATCATGCCGGGCTGGGCGACTATGATGTGAACAAGAAGAAGCTCCCCCATGGCCTGAAGGGGCTGGGGGAGAAGATCCGGGAGCTTGGGATGCAGTTCGGGCTTTGGTTCGAGCCGGAGTCAGTGAACATGGATTCGGATCTCTACCGGGCCCATCCTGACTGGGCGCTGACGGATCGGTTCGAACCGCTGCTGGGGCGGCATCAGCTGCTGCTGGATCTGACCAAGCAGGAGGTCCGGGACTACATCGTGGACAAGGTGGGCTCGACGCTGGACAGCGCGCCGATCACCTATGTGAAATGGGATATGAACCGCCACAGTGTGGCGTTGGGAGAGAAGGCCCACAGCTATATTTTGGGACTATATGAGGTGCTGGAGCGGATCTTCGTGCCCCGGCCCCATGTGCTGCTGGAGAGCTGCTCCTCCGGGGGCAACCGGTTCGATCTGGGGATGCTGTGCTATGGACCACAGATCTGGTGTTCGGATGACACGGACCCGATCGAGCGGATCGCGATCCAGGAGGGGCTGTCGTACCTGTATCCCCAGTCTACCTTTGGGGCCCATGTCAGTGCGTCGCCCCATGCCCAGACCCTGCGGGCCACCCCTCTGGTGACCCGGGGGAACGTGTCCTTCTTTGGGTGCCTGGGGTATGAGCTGGATCTGAAGCATCTGCTGAAGATCGAGAAGCAGCAGATCCGGGAGCAGATCGCCCTTTACAAGAAATATCGCCGGGTCTTCCAGTTCGGGGCCTTCCAACGGCTGGAGGGGGGCTGGCAGGTCAGCGGCGAGGACGTGACGCTGGCTGCCACTTTCCGGAAGCTGGTCCCGGCGGCACCGGGCTATGAGCGTCTGCGGCTGCGGGGGCTGGACCGGGAGAAGCGGTATCGGCTGTCCACCGTGCCCCAGCAGCTTAGGATCGGGCAGTTCGGGAGCCTGGTGAAGCACGTGGCTCCCGTGGACTTGGATCCCAACGGCATGATCCTGCGGATCGCGGACCGGCACATCACCATGCCCGATGGGGCGCTGGAGATCACCGCTTCCGGAGCGGCGCTGATGGCGGGGGCAAGGCTGCTGCCAGTGTTCCGGGGCACCGGGTACGATCAGCAGCAACGGACCCTTGGCGACTTCGGGTCGGAGCTTTACATCATAGAGGAGGTAGGAAATGAAAGATCTTGAAAAACGCAACCGTCTTTGCTTCGGCCTTGGCACCGTGGGCAGGGATATGTTCTACGCATTCGAAGCCAATACGCTGCTGTACTTCCTGTCGGACGTGCTGAGCCTGCCGGTGTGGGTGTTCGGCGCGGCCAGCATGATCTTGTCGGTGATGCGGATCTTCGATGCCTTCAATGACCCGGTGACGGGACTGGTGATCGACAACATCCGCTCCCCCTGGGGGAAGTTCAAGCCCGCGATCTTGGTGGGCGGCATCCTCAGCGCCATTTTCTCGGTGATCCTCTTCGCGGGGATCGGAGAAGGCTGGGTATTCGTGGTGGTGTTCGGCGCGGCGTATCTGCTGTGGGACATCTCCTTCGGCATCAACGACATCGGCTACTGGACACTGCTGCCGGTGCTGTCTTCTGACCAGAAGCAGCGGGAGAAGACCGGGGCCTTCGCCCGGATCTGCGCCAACATCGGCCTGTACATCGTCATGGTGGCCTGGCAGCCGGTGACCTCGGCCTTGGGAGATACGCCTCAGGTGTGGTTCTGGGTGGCGGTGGTGATCGCCTGCGTGTATCTGGCGGGACTGCTGATCCCCCTGCTGGGCATCAAGGAGAAGCGGGTGGATCCTGAGAAGCAGGAGCCCACCACCGTGCGGCAGATGTTCCGGGCGCTGCTGAAGAACGATCAGCTGATGTGGACCACCCTTGCCATGGGGGTGTTCATGATCGGCTACTGCACCACGGTGAATTTCGCGGTGTACTATATGAAATACCTCTTCGGGGACGAAGGGATGTATGTGGTGCTGGTGGCGACGGTGGGCATCGCTCAGCTGGGGACCCTGTCGGTGTATCCGCTGGTGGCCCGGAAGCTGGACCGGCGGAAGCTCTACACCCTGGGCACGGTGCTGGTGGTGATCGGCTACGTGATCTTCTTCTTCGCGGAGGTGTCGTTGGTGCTGATCGCGCTGGGCGCGGTGCTGGTGTTCGTGGGCCAGGCCTTCATCCAGACGCTGATGCTCATGTTCCTGGCGGATACCGTGGAATACGGGCAGTGGAAGCTGGGGAAGCGGAACGAGTCCATCACCTTCTCGATCCAGCCCCTGATCAACAAGATCGGTGGCGCGATCGCCACCGGGATCGTCAGCGTGACCCTGATCATCTCCGGGATCAAGGTGGACGGCGGTACGGTGGACGCGATCGGAAGCCAGGGACAGCTGATCGTGAAGATCGCCATGTTCGCCGTGCCGCTGGTGATGATCCTGGCGGGATATGTGGTGTATTTGAAGAAGTACAAGATCAGCGAAGGGTTCTATGCCCGGATGCTGGAGGAGCTGCAGGCACGGGAGCAGTGCCATTGATCTGGTGAGAGGAGGGACTTATATGGCTCTATCGATGCTGTTGGATGGTCCGGTGAAGAAGCTGCTGCGGCTGGCGGTGGTAGTCGTCCTGATCGCCGCGATCGCGGGGGGCTGTGGCAGGCCCGAGGAGGAGATGCCTGTGACGACCGGGCCGGAGGAAGAGCTGGTGACGGTCCGTCTTATGACCGAATGCCAGATCATGGACTATCACGGGGCGCTTCTGGGGACCGCCACATATACCTATGACGATCGGGGGCTGCTGACCCAGATCCGGTATGAGAGCGTGGAGGAGGATCCATGGGACTATGTCACCACCTACACCTATGACGATCATGGTCATATGACCAGTCAGGTCCATGAGATCCCGGACAAAGACATCTCCAGTACTTATCAGTATTCCTATACCTATCACGAGGATGGGCAGGTGGACACCTTCACAGCCACCTATAATGGAGAGCAGCAGGCCCCTTATGTGTTCTGCTATGACCAAAAGGGTCGGTGCGACCGGATACAGTGCCAGGGAGTGGACGTGATCACGATCGAATATGATGCCAATGACCACGCCCGGCACGTCCATGACCTCAGAGCGCCGGACTATCCCCAAAGCTATCAGATATATTATGACAGCTGCGGCTGTCCCAGAGATTTCCCGCTGTGGCAGGGGACACTGCCGCAGAGTCATCAGGGGGATCAGCTGGAGGTGGAGCTGGGCGCCAGCTATACCTTCACCTATACCAACGGGGTCCTGTCCCAGATCCAGCGCCAGGGCGCTTGGGATGACCGGGAGGAGGAGTTCCAGCTGGACCAGTGGGGAGATCTGATCTACCACAAGGGACAAAACGGCAGAAAGGCATACACGTTCCAGCAGGTACAGATCAGCCCGGAATATGAGGTCATGACCAGAGGCCGGAGCATCTTCAATGAAAACGCGCCGATCGCCGCATATTACGATCGGCCGGAATACTTCTTCCTGCCCCATCCGTCCTTCGGGTGATCTGACTGTCGAAAAAGTGGTGTCATTCCGAGACCAGTCCGCAGACCAATGGCACGTAGTTAAGCGTCCTGCGTAGGGGCCGATGTGGGCATCGGCCCCTACGGCCTTAACTTAATGACATTGGACCGCAGACTGGTCGTGGGGATCCCCCAGTTAGAGAGGAATGGTGTCGAAAACCGCCTTAAAAAGTTGGGGGATCGCCAGAAGGTGGATCGCCCGAAGGGCAAGAGAGGCCACTCTGGGGTGATGACGGTCCGCCACCTGTGATATATGATCGCGAGCCGGTGCGCTTGAACGCACCGGCTCGCGATCATATTTCATGTGGAGTCCAGGTCTTCCAGCATTTTTGTCAGGAGGTCTTTCGCCTGGGCCACCAGGTCTTGGGGCTCTGTCAAGCGGATGGCACCGCCGAACTGGAAGAGCCAGCCCCAGAAGGTGGGGCTGATCTGGACGCTCACCCGGACGGCGGCCCGGTCGTCGGGCAGGACCTTCACGATCACCGATTCGCCGAACCGGTCGTAGATCGCTCCCAGGAAGGTCCGGAGGAAGGTCAGGGTCACGGTACGGACGGGACCGGCGAACATCTTGAACATCTGTCCGGTGCGGCGGGGCGTCTGGATCCGGGCTTCCAAAGCGGCGAGGCTGATCGGGATCTCCTCTCGCTGGGCCTGGTCCATGCGGTCGATCCGGTAGGTGGAGATCCCTTCCCGGTCCGGGCTGATGGCGGTGAGATAGTAGCGGTCGTTGGCCAGCACCAGGCTCACCGGCTCCACGGTGTAGCGCTTCCGGTCGTGGCGGTAGACCCGCTGGCAGGTCTCGTCCAGGTCGAAATACAGGAACGACAGCTGCTGGTCCCGGCGGATGGCATCTTCCACTGTGTCGATGGTATAGTAGATGGTCTCGTTGCTGTGCTTGTGCAGACCGGAAGGGATGGTGTTGCGCTGCAGCAAGGTGGCGTGGTGGCTGCCACCCAGGAGGGCCAGCTTTCGGGTCAGCTGGGCGGTCTTGGTCTCGGTCAGGAAGGAGGCGGACTGGATCGCGTCGATCAGGATCCGCAGCTCCGGGATGCTGAAGCTGCGGTCGTCCACATAGTAGCCCTTCTCGTGACCGCACATACAGTGCATCACCTCGAAGCCGTGTTCGTTCAGATCCGCGATATCCCGGGCCAGGGTGCGGCGGTCGCAGGAGATCCCCTTCTGGTTCAGATAGTCCAGGATCTGGTTGGTACGCAAGGGATGGCCCTCGTCGGACTCCTGGCGCAGCAGCTCCATCAGTATCAGCAGCTTCACCTTCTGATCGCCGGTCTTTGGCATGGCGGTCACCTCCTTTTCTATCGATCATACCATATTTTCGGCGGATCGTAAAGGATCACGGTCGTCGGGCAGCCGACGGAGCTTCGTTCAGCGTTTCAGTATGTCTGATAGGTTTTCTGAACTTTTGGGTCGAAGCCCGCATTCCTCTTCCGACCTCGCTGGCGCTCGGCCACCTTCCCCCCGGGGGAAGGTATTGCGCCCCTTTGGGGCGCTGGTGGGCGACGGATCCGGAGGACCGACGGGCCTTATCCGACCTCGCGACCCTCGGCCACCTTCCCCAGAGGGGAAGGCATTGTGTCCCTGCGGTGGGATGGGGTTGGGGCGTGCTTTCGATGCGGACAGGTGTCTTTTTGGGATCCGTCAAACTTACGAATTTTATGCGACCGGATCGAAAACCACTGATCGGCGTTTACAGCGGTTGGTTTTTCTGTTAAAATCATAGTGAAAACGTGCGTTCGCACATATATTTTGAGACAGGAGATGAACAGTTATGAGAAAGATCTTCTCGCGGTCGCTGGCGTTGATGCTGGCGGTCATCATGCTGTGGTCCATGGTGGGCAATGCCTTCGCTGCTACCTATCGGCCCGGCGCACAGTCCGGTCCCTCCAGTTCCTATGCGGGGGGCGTGTACTACGAAAACTTCAAACGTGTGCCGATCACCGGTGACAACCGTACCGACGTGATCGCCATCGCTTTGAGCCAGCTGGGCTATCAGGAGGGCGCTTCCAACGGTGCCTTCTCCGGCGAGGTCTCCGGGCGCAACAACTATGTCGAGTTCAGCTACAACATGGGCGATCTGGGCTTGGGCTACGGCGGCAGCGACTACCCCTGGTGCGCTTGCTTCGTGTCCTGGTGCCTGTACCAGTCCCACTGTACCGACCAGAACACCTGGAAGGATCTGGGCCGCTACCATGTGGGCGACTACGACTACATCTGGAAAGAGATCTCCTGCTCTCAGTGGGTCCGTCAGCTCAAGGGTGCGGGCTACTATAAATACTCCGCCTACGAGGGCGGCTCCTACACCCCCAAGTACGGCGATCTGGTGTTCTTCCAGAACTCCGGCGGTGTGGCCCACATCGGCATCTGCCTGTATGTGTCCGGCGGCCGGATCTACACCGTGGAGGGCAACACCTCCGACTCCTCCGGCCTGGAGGCCAACGGTGGCGGTGTGTACTTCAAGAACTACTCCCTGTCCACCTCCTATATCAACGGCTACGGCGTGCTGCCCTACAAGTCTGACTCTTCCGTGACGAAGATCGACTACTCCGGCAACAACCCCACCCCCGGCCTGTACGTTGCCAACGCCAATAAGTACATCTATTCCACCGAGACCGGCACCTCCTACAGCTGGATCATGGACCGTTTCACCATGTTCGAGGTCACCGAGGTCTGCTCCAATGGCCGTTTGAAGGTCACCACCAAGGAGCGTGGCGGCTCCACCGTCACCGGCTACATCACCAACAACTCTGACCGGGTGATCCAGCTGTCCTCCACTGCCACCGATGCGGTGGATACCGCCCGGACCAACCTGCAGACGGTGATCAAGTCCGCGCAGAACATCCGCCATTACAACTACACTGAGGCGAAGATCGCCGAGATCCGTACGGCTTACAATGAGGCGGTGGCTCTGGTGGCCGATACCGCTGCCACGGAAGCCCAGCTGACCGCCTCTGCCGCTACCCTGCGGAACTTGATCGGTCAGACCGGCTCCAACACCATCGCGCTGGAGAACCAGGGCATCTACATCAACGGTCGTAACAAGGCGATCAGCGCCGGCGACTGCTTCATCTACTCGCCCACCTGGAACGACGGCCTGATCACCGTGGACAATGCCAACATCCGCTACACCATCAACGTGGTGTGTACCTGGGATATCGATCGGCAGGTCAACGTGGTCAAGTCCATCTCCTACGGCTCCGGCAACTCCACTCCCAGCATCCAGCTGGGTGAGCTGGACTTCCTGATCGCCTGTCACGACTGGGAGACCGGCATCGCCTCCGGTGACGATCCTGTGGAATACTCCGGCACCAACTATAAGATCCTCAGCGAGCTGTCTGTGGGTGATGCGGTCCGCCTGTCCGGTGCCACCGCTTTGAACGCCAATACGGACGTGGAGCCTGCGGCTTATCTGAAGTTCATCCCTGTGGAGGCGACCCATGTCACCGGTGAGAACGTGCGGGTGGGCAATGGCCAGACCGTCCTGTTCACTCCCGATTTCAACGAGGGCCTGCTGACCCACGAGAACGCCAATGTCCACAACACTCTGAACGTGCTGGCCCAGTGGGACGATGCCAAGTCCGCCTGGATCGTCGTCGATAAGTTCGCCGGCAACAGCGTGGCGGATGAGACCTCCAACATCGAGATCGTGGACGGTCAGGTGCTGATCGCCTGCCATGTGGGCGATAGCTCCCCCATGTATTTCAACTGGAACGCTCTGAATACTGCCCAGGTGGGCCAGAAGGTGATCTTCTCCGGTGTCAGCCCCACCGACGGTACCACCACGTTGTCCATCGCCTCCAGTGTCCGGTTCGAGGACTATGTGGCCGGTGAGGACACCGATACCACCGGTCCTGTGAACCTGGCCCTGAACAAGGACTATCAGGTGACCGATCCCGGCACCGCCGCTCATATCGCGAACCTCACCGATGGGACTTACACCGATGAGCTGAGCTTCACCGGCGAATGGTTCGGCTTCGCCTGCGCCGGCTCCAACCAGAACACTGACGCCGAGGGCAACGGCACCGTGGTGCTGGATCTGGGCAGCACCTATGCGCTTAGCAGCTTCCGCCTGCACCTGTACGCCGGTTCCAACGAGGCCAGCGTGGCCCATCCTGGCTATGTGGATATCTATCTGTCCAACAACGGCACCGATTACGTCTTCGTGGGCAGCCCTGACCTGCAATATGCCGCTTCCGCCTCCTACTGGGCCACTCTGGAAGAGGCAGGCTATGCCGCCCGGTATGTCAAGTTCATCATCGGCTCCTCCGGCGACTCCACTTGGGTGTTCCTGAACGAGCTGGAGGTCTACGGCACCGAGCTCACCGGTGGTGAGAACGTGGCTCTGACCACCGGTCAGCAGGGTACTCCCGTGGCGGGCTACGAGGGCTGCCTGACCAACGGCCTGCTGGATGACTGGTACGGCATCGATACCACCAATGGCTCCGGCAGCGTGGTGATCGATCTGGGCACCCGGTTCCAGATCACCGACGTGCTGACTTACGTCGATCCTGCCACCACTGCGGGCGCCACCATCTCTGTTTCCGTGTCCCCCGATGGCACCAACTACATCAAGACCGGTGAGCTGGGGATCGACACCGCCGCCACAGAAGGCTACTGGGCCACCCTGACTTCTGACGCCGCCGTGGGCCGCTATGTGAAGCTGGAGGCTGAGAGCAGCGATGCCATGGTGCTGATCAGCGAGGTGGCCGTGGCCGGTACCGTGTATGTCCAGTCCGCCGACTCCAACGTGGCCATGGGTAAGGAGACCATCTTCACCTACTACGCCGGTTCTCCCTTCACCGCGCTGCTGAACGACGGTCTAGCTTCCAACGTGTTCCAGTACAACGTGAACAACTCCTCCTGGTTCGCCTTCCAGAATACCGGTGACACCACCATCGACAATGTCACCGTCAACAACGCTGAGACCGGTGAGGCCAGAGGCATCATCACCATCGATCTGGGCGGCCAGGCGGAGATCACAGATGTGTCCGTCCACCTGTACGCCGGTACCAACGATGCCGGTGCCATCCAGCCCCGGTACATCAACGTCTACTATTCCGCAGACGGCGCGGTGTTCGACTATATGGGCTATGTCCCTCTGGACTCTACTCAGACCGGTGCCTACTGGGCGAAGCTGGATATCTCCGATTCTCCCATCACCGCCGGCTATGTGAAGCTGGCCCTGGGTACCATGCCCGGTGACCTGGTGCTGCTGAACGAGGTCAAGGTGGGCGGCCTGATGGTCTCCCTCAATGCGCCCAACGAGCCCGGCAGCCTGTCCAGCGTGGTGCTGACCGGTGACTTCAACAACTGGAACCCCACCCCCAACATGATGAACGTGGACGACACCAAGGTCACCACCAACGTCACTCTGGAGCCCGGTTCCTATGAGTTCAAGGTCTACTACAACAATGAGTGGTTCGGCAACGACGGCACCATCACCGATACCACCGGTGAGACCCCCTGGGTCATGGATACTGCTGCCGATAACTGCACCATCACCACCACCCGCAGCGGTCAGTACGCATTCACCTTCGACCGGGAGACCAAGGAGCTGAGCGTCTCCTATGTCCCCGACGCGCTGTATCTGCGTGGCTCCTTCAACGAGTGGGGCACCGATATCCCCATGTCCGCCGACGCGGGCGGCACTTATACCGCCACCGTGACCCTGGAGGCTGGATCTTATGAGTATAAGGTCGCCAGCGATGACTACTTCGTCCAGTGGCCTGCCAACAATGCCACCCTGGAGCTGAGCGTCAAGTCCGAGGTCACCTTCACCCTGGACTTCCATACCGGTGAGATCACTACCACCATCACCGAGCTGGAGACACCTGTGGTGCAGCCCACCCTGGCGCTGAGCTACGGCACCGTCAGCTTCGAGAGCGAGATCCAGTACAACATCTACTTCAATGCTTCCGACCTGGACAGCGTGGTGGAGATGGGTATGATCACCTTCGATGAAGAGCTGACTGACGGCACCATCGATGACGCGGTGGCGG
>JAFTKE010000030.1 GCA_017456045.1 Oscillospiraceae bacterium | reverse complement strand
CTGCCACGAAGACGGTCTCATCCATCTCCTTGGCGGCGATGCCTTCCACCACACCGTAGTAGGAGTTGGTGCCAGCCAGGGTCATGTCCATGGCGGCGGTGGCGTTGTCCTTGGTCAGCGCGTCAACGCTGTTGTAGGTCTCCGCATCCCAGTAGTAGAAGGTCATGCCATCATCGGGGGTGCTGCTGGAGATGAAGTAGAAGTTGATGGAGAACGCGCCGTCGAAGGACACGGAGGGATAGCGCTTCGTGAAGGCGGAAGCCGTGTAGACGAAGTTCGCCGCCTTGGTGCTGTCAACGGTGACCACGTCAGCCACCAGGGACTCGTCATAAGCAACGTTCAGCGCTTTCTGCTCGTCGGTCAGGGAAGCGTTGGCCAAGTCCTCGGTGTTGTACCCGAAGTACAGCTGGGCCTCCGCACCGTAGTTCAGCATGGCCACCACCAGCGCCTTACTGTAAGAGCTGCTGGAGGTACGGTTCAGGATGGAGGTAGCATACCGGACTGCGGAATAGTAGTTGACCGTGGTGTAGACGTAAGAGCCGTCGGTGAGCTTGGCGTAGATCTTGAACCACATCTGGTCCGCCATCCGCTTGGCGGCGATGCCCTCCGTCGCCACCATGTACAGGGTGCCGTCGGTGGAATAGTTGGAATACACCGCCACCGCGTCATCGATGGTGCCGTCAGTCAGCTGAGAATCGAAGGTGATCATGCCCATCTCCACCACGCTATCCAAGTTGGAGGCGTTGAAGTAGATGTTATACAGGATCTCGCTCTCGAAGCTGACAGTGCCGTAGCTCAGCGCCAGGGTGGGCTGGATGATCTCTGGGGTGACCGGTTCGGTGATCTCCACTGTGGCGGTGCCATAGGTGGTCCGGTAGCCTGTGGCGATCACCCGGTAGGAGACGGTATAGGTGCCAGGTCCTGTGAAGGTGGGGGCGGTGGCACTGTAGCTTTGATAGCCCAGGGCGTGGCTGTCTCCATAGGAATAGGACACGAAGGCGCCTTCCGGCGCAGTGACAGTGATGGAATGAGGCTGACCGTCCCAGGTGCCGGAATAGCCCTGGGCGGTGATGTCTGGGATGGTGGGGACGGCGGTGGCGGTGGGCTTAGTGGTGGTGGAAGTCTCAGTGGCGGCGTTGACACAGCCGTGGTTCGTATAGTAGGGGAAGAACGCATCCACCAGAGTGCTGTTCATACATTCGTACTCCGCTGAGACAGCGCCATTGGTCCATTCCTTCATGTAGGAATTGATGTACAGGGAAGGATGGTAGGGATTTGCGTAGTCTGCGGACAGACGGGTGGAATAGAAATAGTTATGGGACAGATCCCAGGCGGAGGCCACACCGTTGGTCCCTTGCCAGGTGTTTGCGATGCGGAAATAGATGGCGGAATGTGCGTAGCTTTGCTGGCTGTTGGTATAGTTCTCTGCAGCGGTACCGGCGGCATAGCCGTTCATAGGTTCTTTGGCACGCTCGCAGACATCGTGGAAAGCGTTCTGGGTGATGGTGATGCCCATAGCGTTGAAGTAGCCGTTCAGGGACGTGCTGTTGCGGAAGATGCCGATGGCTCGTTCGCAGGCGTAGAACTTATTGCCCATGACCGTCAGCGCGCAGTTGTGATAGTTGGTGGTGGTTCCGGTGGTCTCGGTGGCGTCCACGAAGATCAGGGCGGTGCCGTAGCCGCCGCGGATGAAGTAGTTGCCCAGATACCGCACGTCCGCTTTGGTGGCACTGGTGATGTTGCGGACTTGATTATTGGTGCTGATGCAGTTTTCGAAACGGTTGTCCTGGACGGTGTACACCGCATAGCCGGGGAGGGTCGTTCCGTAGCCGATCTCGGAGGTCAGGGAGAGGAAGTCCTTGCTGAAGTCGATGAAGCGGTTGGAGTCGATCAGCAGACCATTGATGTTGCGGCCCAAAATGGCGCGGCAGTAGGTCAGGGGATAGGTAGTGGTATCGATGCTGACGCTGCGACCGACTTCTTTTCCGAAATAGTTGCCGGCGATGATGCCGCTTTTTTGAGAGGCACAGTTGACATTGATGGCGGCGCTGGAGCTTTGGGTGGACCAGCCGGTGAAGATGTTGTTGCGGATATCCAGCGCCACCTGGTAGGCACTGTTGGCTTCCCAATAGCTGCTGCCGGTGCCGCCACGGTTCTCGATGATGTAGATGGATCCTTCCTTGGTCTGACCGGTGAAGGTGATGCCGTGGACGGTGATGGACTTGGTGGTCACGTCATTGCCGTACAGGCTGATCAGCAGCTGCCCGTCAATCACCGTCTCCTCCCGTCTCTGAGCCAGCGACCAGGTGCCTTCCACCACCCGCTGGTTGGGGCTGATGTCGGCGTTGGCACCGTACAGGCTGAAGGACTTGGTGAAGCTGCTGACGTTCCCTTCATACAGGCCGGGGGCTATATAGATGCGGTAGCCATCTGCGGTATTGACGGTGGGCTGGGCGTCAGCCAGGGAATCGAAGCCGTTGACCTGCCCCTCCACCAGGTATACGTCCACGCCGTTCCAGAAGGCCACCGTCCCGGTGGCGTCACCGATGGAGCGGTCCACGTAAAGGGCCAGGTCATCCTGGGCTGTGGCGGTCTGGCGATAGATGTACAGGGGGAAGGTCTCAGAGAAATTCAGGGTGCCGCTGGCGGTATATACGTCGTGGCGAAGATAGTAGGTGGTCCTGCCGCCTGGGATGTCGGTGATAGTACCGCAGGTGACCGGTTGGGTGCAGTCGGGGTCGAGATAGATCGAGGCTTGGTTGGAGCCGGAGCATTGGGCAGTGACGGTCACGGTGTCTCCCTGGGCGATCACGTGGTAGCCGTGGTCCGCATAATACTGATTGAGACCAGTGGAAGTCAAGGTGGGCTTGGCGGCGGAGGTGGCGAAGATGGTGGCGTCTACTGTGGAATACAGCGCACCGTCGGCGTCGTAGAAGCGGATCTCGTAGCAGCTGGTGTCCTTGACGCTCCAGATGGTATCGCCGGTCTTGACACCGGTGTCCTTGTAGATCTGGTAGGTGAAGCCGTCGGCAGGGGTCACCTGGAAGGTATACTGGTTCGCGTCCGTGGTGTCGGTATAGGTCCGAGCCACTTCGTCATAGCTGCCGGGGCCGATCTGAGCAGCCGCACGGTAGTCGCAATAGGTGATATAGGGGATATGGTCGCTGCCGGTGATGCCACCGACGTTCTCCGCGATGCCCACCAGCTTCCGGGGACGCAGATAGTTCGTGTTGATGAAGATGTGGTCGATCGAGGACGTCCCCTGGGAGGTCACCTGTAGATCCGCAGTCATCAGGGCGGATCGGAGATAGGCATGGTCCCCAGAGGACATCTCCAGCAGCTGGTGCTGGGTGGTGTCGCTGGTGTAGGCCTGGCTGCCGGTCATGGTGCAGTTGAAGTCACCGGTGACGAAGCAGGGGTAGCCCTGGGACAGGGCGTGGATCTTATCGCTGAGCAGCTGAAGCTCATAGGTCCGCTGGGTGCGGCCTGCTGTGGCACAGGCGGAAGCGGTGGAACAGACAGAGCAGACAGAGGTGCTGTGGTCGGTGGACAGGTGGGTATTGAAAACGAAGAGGGTCTTGCTCTCCACTTGGTCGTACAGCTTCACCCACATGAACCACCGGTCTTTACTGGCGGTGGCGCAGTCGGTGGCGCAGGACCAGTAGCACTGGGCACCACTGTCCAGCAGAGTGAACCGGGAGGTGCGGTACCAGATGATCAGACCGTTGGTGATGTACGTCTGGCTCAACTGGTCCGTCAGGTCCAGCAGGGTCACTGCTGTATAGGTATCCCCCAGGTCGGCTTCGAGGTCGGTGGGCCAGTCCTCGGTGTGGGAGGCGTCATTGGCGGCTTCCTGCATCCCGATGATGTCTGGGGCGTAGGCATCGATCAGCCCGACGGCGTAGCCACGGCGGGCGGCGTAGTCATTGGATGCGTAGGATTGGACGGCGCTGGCGTTATAGTGCAGGACGTTGAAGGTCATGCAGGAGATGTCGGTGTCCAGGTCGTTCCGGTCCATGTCGATGCTGCCCTGGGCGCCGGTATAGGCAGCGTTGCCTGTGGCTGCTGCCGTGACGGCGCACAACGTCACCAGTAGGGTAAGGACCCAGGAGAAGAGGATGCGTTTCGTGATCTTACAATTCATGATCGGGACCTCCGGTGTGATGATGTTGCCATTATATTCTATTTTTACAGATGATTCAATAGAGGACTCGCGAAAATGTGCGTAGATAATGGGGCCGTCTCAAAATGCACGAAAGCTGTGGTCCAAGTGATGACCACAGCTTTCGTTCCAAATGATCCACGTTATGTAGACGTAGGGGCGGCTATTGGCCGCTTGGGGGCGACATGATAGTCGCCCCTACGAACGCTATCGAAAGATCTCTGCCTTTTCGTTGACAGTGCTTTCCCTTATTTTATAAGGAAAAGCCGTTTGCGAAGGGGCTTGATCTGGGATAGGAGGGCGATGAGGACGATGCTCAGCCCCACGGAGCCGACTTCCAGGATCGTCAGACGCCACAAGGTGGTGCGGCCAGCATCGCCCAGGACACGGGCCAGTGCCAGCATGATCAGGATGTGCATGAAGTAGATCCCCAGAGAGATCTTGGAGATATAGGTGATCGGTCGGCGGAGCCGCTCCAGATGATGGCTGGCGCGGCGGATCGTTTCGAACGATGCGCCGCCGCAGATCAGCAACAGCGGGAACTCGTAGCCGATGATCAGATCTCTGGGGCAGGAATAGGCGTAGAGCTGGTAGCAGCAGGTCAGGGCGAAGCTGACGACGATGGTGAGGAGCAGGATCCAGCCCTTCACCCGTGAAAGGGCACCGGAGCCGATGAAGTAGCCTGCGATCAGGTAAAGGTAGAAGACGGACACCAGATCTGCTTCCCGGATGGTCACGTCTACGGTGGGCTGGCCCCCCAGCCACAAGATCCCGTTGATGGCGGGCATCACCATGCAGTAGACCAGCACCACGGCTCCAGGGATCAGCAAGAGCCATTTGGAAGAGGCTAGCTTGTCCTTGGCCATGACCAGGAAGGGGAGAGTGGTATATAGGCACAGGATCATAGGCATATACCACATACTGTCCAGCGTATTCTGGTCAAGGAAGAGCATGGTCTCGACCATCCCTGCGATGGCTTGCGAAAGGCTCAGGTCCGCCAGCGAGATCCCATCGGCACCGATGATCAGCTTGCACCAATAGATGATCACGTACCAGATCTCGGCGGTGATCAGAAGATCCAGCAGATTATGACGGTAGAACCGTTTCACGTCAGATGGTCCTTCCATCCGTTTGTTCATCAACAGCGCCCCGGAGATCATGAGGAACAGCGGCACGCCGATCTTGCTGAAAATGGTGATGATCGCTTTCAGCACCGAATCCACCAGCGGGATGGTCAAAAACTCCAGCTGCTGACCGTCGTAGTTCCGATAGGTCCGGTTCACGGCGTGGTTCAGAGAGATGGAGATGATCGCCACGGTGCGTGCCACGTCCAGATACAGCGATCGCTTCTTTTGTGGTGGGGATGCTTCCATCCGGACACCTCCTGAGTGTTTTTCTAAATGATATCACGAAATGCCGGTGGTGTAAAGATAGCGTATTTGGGATTTTCTTGTGGAAATAGGATGACAAATCGTGAAGATCGTGGTATGATGGCGGGCGAAGAGGAGGTATCCGAAATGAGTTTTTTGCAAAACGTGCTGCGCATCATGGATACGCAGATGACGACGCCGGAGGCGTATGGGCTGTTCCATCTGGTCTCGCTGGCGATCGTGGCCGTATCGGCTGTGGCGCTATGTCTGTGGCACAGGAAAAGTGGCAGCCCCAAGCGGGTGGTGGACGTGGTCCTGACTGTGGCGGTGACGGTGGTCGTGATGGAGGTCTACAAGCTGATCAACTACAGCTTCTCCTACGAGGGTGGGATCAGCTTCGATTTCCCGTGGTATGTGTTCCCTTGGCAGTTCTGCTCCACTCCCATGTATGTGGGGATCCTGGCGGGCATCATCCGGAAGGGGAAGGTCCACGAGTCACTGTGTGCGTATCTTGCGACGTATTCGCTGTTCGCGGGTGCCGCGGTGATGTTCTATCCCGGGGATGTGTTCGTCGGGACCGTGGGCATCAATATCCAGACCATGTTCTGCCATGGGTCTATGATCGCGGTGGCAGTGTATCTGATGGCCTCCGGCTACGTGAAGCTGCAGCATAAGACGATCCTGAAGGCGATGCCGGTGTTCGCGGTGACGGTGATGGTGGCCATGATCCTCAATGAAGTGGCGTATCGGACCGGGCTGCTGGAGACGGATACCTTCAACATGTTCTACATCAGTCCCTACTGCGATCCCCATCTGCCGGTGTATTCGATCGTCCAGGAGATGGTGGCCTATCCCTGGTGTCTCATCATCTATATCGCGGGGTTCACGGCGGCGGCGTACCTGCTGTTGCTACTGGCTATAGGCATCCGGAAGGTCGTTTCTGGAAAAAAGGTGGCTGTCACAGCTTGAACTGCGGGACTGTGATCATAGTCTCATGTCATCCCGAGGAGGGCGTAGCCCGATGTGGTGATCTTCTGAAAGAAAGGAGATCACCACGTCGGCCTTCGGACTCCTCGGGATGACTTTTTCTATAGATCCCATTTCGTCAAATGAGTATAGGTTGGAGCTGGCGGCCTTCCAGGGCGGCTTCCAATGCGGTGAGCAATTTGGAGAAGTCGGCTACGATGGAAGTGGGCTTTTGGTCCGGTGCGTCCTGGCCGAAGGGGACGAAATAGTAGTTTTTCCGACTGAGGAGCTTGCCGATGTTCTCCGCCGCACCGGCCAGGGCGTCGTTGGTGGAGATCGCCAGGAGGATCGGGCCGCTGTTACGAAGATGGCTTTTCGCTGCCATGGTCACGGGACCATCGGCGATTGAATGGGCCAGCTTCGCCAGGGTGTTGCCGGTGCAGGGGGCGATCACCAGTGCGTCCAACAGCTTCTTGGGGCCAATGGGCTCTACCTGGGCGATCGTGTGCAGGGGGTCTTTGCCGCAGATCTCAGCGGCGTGGCGGATGTGCTGCTGGGCGGTGACGAAGCGGGTATCGTTGGTATATGCTCATTGGTAGAATATGGGGGTCACGGTGTGGATGCTCGCTACCTCCGCCATGGCGGGGAAGGCTTTGTCGAAGGTGCAGAAGGAGCCGCACAGGGCGAAGCCGATGTTCATGGTCAGACCTCCTTTTGGGCCAGCATCCGCAGGACCGTGCGGGCGATCAGCTTCCCGGAGCTTTCCGGGGCCATCTTGGCTGGCAGGCCCAGGGCTTGGATCACGTCATCTCCAGTTAGCCCCGGTTTGGAAGCAAGCTCGATCTTCAGACAGTCCGGGCGGCATCGAGCCAGTCGGTCAGGGGACAGGATAGGTTCCGGGACAGTGTTGATGATCGTGCGGTAGCATCTTAGGATGGTATCCAGGTGTTTTGGGTCCTCTGCTTCGTAGCCCAAGGCACGGATCATGGCCCGGTCTTTCTCCTTTCGGGCAGCGATGGAGACCTGGCTTCCACATTGTCGGAGCAAGGAGGAAAGGCATTTGCCGATCCGGCCCCAACCGATCACCAGGATGGGACTATCCTCCAATGTGATGGGGAGGTTCTGCGCCGCTACTTGGAGGGCGCAGTGGGCGGTGATCGCTGCGTTCTGGCAAAGGTATCCCTCATCCTCCAGCAGATCGATGCATCGGTAGCCGAAAAATTCTGGGCGGTCCAGTTTTCCGCCGATCACCGTCACATCGAGGGATAGCTCTTTCATCAGTTCGGTCATATCCTCACGGCAGGGGACGGGGAGCAGTAGATGGGTCACTGACCGGTCCGGTGTCTGTGTGAAGGGGATCGCGTATCGTTTCAGCTGGTGTACTGCCTGGTCCAGCGCTGCGGAGGTGCCGGCGGCGTAGAAGATCCGTTGGTCCATCATCATCACCCTTTCATGACAGGATATGAGGTGGCGGGAGGTGTGGTGCTTGATTTTTCACGTGGACCATGTATAATATATGTAAGAGGTGAGATGTATGCAAAGACTTGGGTTCATCCATGATATGATGGATGTGAAGGTGCTGATCTTGTATGTGACTGCGCGGTCCCAGTATCCCATGACCGTCCAGGAGATCTATGAGGTCAGCTTCCAGGATGATTGCTTGAGCTATTTCGATGTATGTACCGCCATCCCCGAGATGGTCCGCTCCGGACATCTGCGGGAGCTGGAAGGAGAGAAATACGAGATCACGGAAAAGGGCCGCCACGACGGCCAGATCACTGCTGATTCCATCGCCTACTCCGTCAAGATGCGGGCAGAGAATGCCGTCGCCCGGTTCAATCGACAGATCCGACGCAGCAGCTTCGTCAAGACGGATATGACTGCCCGGGAGACTGGGGATCATACGGTGACCATGTCCCTGGATGATGAGATGGGGAACCTGATGAAGCTGGAGCTGATGGCGCCTGACCGCAGGCAGGCGCTGCGCCTGTGCAAGCTGTTCGAACAGAAGGCTGAGGAGATCTACAATCTGGTGATGATGGAGCTTTTGGATGGAGAAGATGAGGTCTGACCCCTTGTCAGGCTTCCTGATCCGTGGTATAATATAAGTAAGCCGGAGGACCGGCAAAAACGAAAGGAGCTGCCGCATATGAAATTCCAGTTTAGTGAAAAGAAAGTCAAGCTTCCCGGGAACGTCCACGCCTACGCCGAGAAAAAGGTGATGAAGCTGGCCCGGTTTTTCGATGAGGATGCGGAGGCACTTGTCGTCTTTTCTGTGGAGAAGGACCGGAACAATGTGGAGCTGACCGTTCGCGGTGCGGGTACCTGGTTCCGTGCCCATGAAAGTACTTCTGATATGTTCGCTTCCATCGATGCGGCCATCGGCACCATCGAAAGACAGATCCGGAAGAATAAGACACGTCTGGCTCGTCGTCTGCGCCAGGATGCTTTCGTCCGTTCTGTGGAGGAGACTTCCTTCGTGCCTGAGGAGCCGGAAGAGGACCTGAGCATCGTGCGGGTCAAGAACTTCCAGATGCAGCCCATGCGTCGGGAAGAGGCGGTGCTGCAGATGAACCTGCTGGGCCACAGCTTCTTCGCTTTCCGCGATGAGGACAGCGATGGCGCTTTCGCGGTGGTGTACAAGCGGGGCGACGGGGGCTACGGCCTGATCGTGGACGCGCAGTGAATTGGATGATCCAGGGCCCCGAAAGGGGCCCTGAAATTTTTTTTGAAATTCGTGAAAATAATGCTTGACTTTTTGGAGGGGAGGGTATATAATACCAACCGTTGCGAGCGAGAACGACGGCAACGGTCAAAAACGAAATCGAAAAAATCAAAAAAAGTGCTTGACAAAACGTTGGTCTTGTGGTAACATATCAAAGTTCGCTGAGGCGAGCGGCTGTACCTTGTAAACTGAATAACGCAAAGACGAAATGAACACCTTGGACAATCAATGGATTGTTTGAGTTTTCGTGACGAAAACGAATTATAACAGCCAACGAAATTCTTGAGTAATATTTGCTAGACAAATTATT
>JAFTKE010000029.1 GCA_017456045.1 Oscillospiraceae bacterium | reverse complement strand
TTCCCCCTTGCAGTGCATCGTCAACGCCAAAACTTTACCTTCCTGTCGTAGGTAAAGGGCATGCCCTTTCCGCCGCTGATCGCTTGCGATCTTCGGAAATACACCTTGTTGGGATGTTTTATGTGCCCTTGCAAAGCAAGGGCACCGGCGTGGGCATGCCCACGCCCTACATATGGATGCATAAAGATCTAGATGTTACAACATAGTAGGGGCCCCGCCCGATGATGCGTCAGCATCGCAACGACCGCAGGTCGTTTTGGTCCATCGTCCCCGCGGGCGATGGCGTTCCCGTGGGGCGTTCAGGCTGATCTAAGAAAGCCGTGATATGATATCCTTAGGAATATCATATTGGAGGGGCTTATATGAAGATCTTATTGATCGAGGACGAAAAACTGCTGGCAGACTCTCTGGAGGCACTGTTGACCGGGAAGGGGTTCCAGGTGGAGGCAGTATACGACGGGGAGACCGGTGCCGAATATGCGGAGCTGGGGATCTATGATCTTCTGATCCTGGATGTGATGATGCCGGGGCTGGATGGGTACGAGGTGGCCCGGCGGGTGCGCGCCAAGCGGTGCGCCGTGCCGATCCTCATGCTCACTGCCCGGTCCGGGGTCCTGGATCGGATCGAGGGACTGAACGCCGGTGCGGACTACTATCTGACCAAGCCCTTCGACAGCCGGGAGCTGCTGGCCTGCATCAATGCGCTGCTTCGGCGGCAGGGGAACCAGGTGGACACGTTGCGCTTCGGCAACACGGAGCTGGACCTTTCCACCAGCATCCTCCACTGCGGCGAGGAGTCTGTGCGTCTGTCTGCCCGGGAGTTCGATGTGATGCGGGCCCTGCTCCAGGCGGGAGAGCGGATCACCTCCAAGGAGACGCTGCTGGCCAGAGTCTGGGGGTATGACTCCAACGCGGTGGATAACCATGTGGAGGTGTACATCGCGTTCCTGCGGAAAAAACTGGTGTCGATCGGGTCCGATGTGGCCATCGAGACCCAGCGGCGGATGGGGTACTATTTGGTGAGGAAAGAATGATAAAACGCTTACGATGGAAGCTGGTGGGGATCACCGCGGTGCTTTTGACGGTGCTGCTGGGACTGATCCTGGGCTTCGTATACTATTCCACTGGGGCGAGCCTGCGGGATGGCAGCCTGGAGCGGTTGGAAGAGATGGGGATGCAGTATATCCGTCCCGGAGGTCCCCATAAAAGACCGGGCCAGGGGAAGGTGGATGGATGCTTCCTGATCCAGGTGCAGCCGGATGGGACGTTTCTGGCGGCGGGACAGGAGTATCTGATCACAGATAGTCAGCAGCTGGAGGAGATCATCGAGGAAGCCCAGGCTGATGGACAGCGTTCCGGCGTTTTGGAGGATCGGCAGCTGCGATATATCGAGCTGGATGATGGACCCGGAGTGGCGTATGCCTTCATGGATATCTCTTCGGAACTGCATACCCTTTCCGGACTGGCTACCACGTGCGTGATCATCTTCCTGGTGGGAGTCGTGATGTCCTTCTTCATCAGTGTATTCCTGGCCCGGTGGGCTACCCGGCCGGTGGAGCAGGCGTGGGATCAGCAGAGGCAGTTCGTGGCGGATGCTTCCCATGAGCTGAAAACACCTTTGACAGTGATCCTGACCAATGCGGAGCTTCTGGCCCAGGAAGACACGGGGGAGCAGGACCGGGCGCGGTTCGCTTCCAGCATCCTGGTCATGTCCCGGCAGATGCGGGGGCTGGTGGAGGAGCTGCTGGACCAGGCCCGGGTGGATAATGACGCCGTGCGGGCAGAGTGGACCAGTGTGGATCTGAGCAAGCTGGTATCCGACGCGGTGCTGCCCTTCGAGCCGGTGTACTTCGAGGCGGGCAAGAGTTTGGACAGCCAGATCCAGCCGGGGATCAGGGTCACCGGGAGTCCCAGACATCTGCGCCAGGTGGTGGAGATCCTGCTGGACAATGGATGCAAGTATTCTTCCCCTGACGCTGCGGTGGTGCTGCGACTGGAGCGGTATCATCGGGGGTGCATGATCAGTGTCACCAGTCCCGGCACGGCACTGACGCAGCAGCAATGCGTGGACATCTTCAAGCGGTTCTACCGGGTGGACAGCGCTCGGAAGATGGACCGCAGCTATGGGCTGGGCCTGTCGATCGCCAAGTCGATCGTGGAGCAGCACAAGGGCAGGATCTGGGCCCAGAGCCAGCTGGGTGAGAACACCTTTTTCGTGCAGTTGAGCAGCTAAAGAGAAATATGATGTCATCGCGAGGAGCGAAGCGACGTGGCGTTCTTCTGGTCTACCGAGCAGTCGGAGACCTGTGGAGATCGCCACGTCGCTTCGCTCCTCGCAATGACATGGTCATTTCCTTATTCATCAGCGCAGAGCCAATCCATGGACACGCCCAGAGCGTTGGCCAGCATTTTCAGCTCTGCGTCCACCACGTGGCGTTGGCCCTTTTCGATCCGGGAGATGATCAGGCCGGTCATGTCCATGCCCATCAGCTGCATTTTTCGTGCCAGATCCTCCTGAGTCAGCGGCGGCTTATGGATCGCTCTGCCGATCCGGACCCGGTCACCGCAGATATTGCCCTTGATCAGAAAAAGATTACGAGACATATGATACGCTCCGTTCTATCTAGTTTAGATAATTTTCCCCTTATCTATTGATTTTATCCAAAATGATGATAGAATAGTTGAAAGACTAGATAAATAATATATAAACTAGACAGAATTGCGTAATATGTACTATGATCCGATGGAGGGGTATTCGTGGAGAGGATCTGCTTTGTTTTTGGACACCGGGAAGTGGCGATAGAGGCGGCGCAGCGGGTACTTCCGGAGCTGCATGGGCTGGTGGAGCAGGGCGTGAAGACCTTCGTGATGTGGCCCGGTGGCGGGTTCGAGGGCCTTGTGGCTGCCAGTCTGCGGATCTTGCAGCAAAACGACCCCGCGGTCCAGGTCCTGTGTCTGCGGGCGGATCCGGATGACCCTGTGCCGGCGGGGTTCGATGGGATCTACTGTCCGCCGGGACTGGGGGAGATCCCCAAGCGGTTCGCCGAGACCCACAGCAGCCGTGCCATGGCCGCCCTTTGCCATCAGGGGCTATGCTACGTTGACCGGAGAGGGAACGCCCAGATCCTGCTGGGGATCCTGCAGCGCCGGGGCGTGCCGGTGGTGGATCTGGCGTGATATCCTTTTTGACAGTTTGAAGGCGTCGATGAGAGGATACATCGTTTAGCGTAGCATCGATGCGGCGGCCTTTGAGCCGCCAAGCGCAGCGAGGTCGGAAGAGGTCCGTTGGTCCTACGGATCCGCCGAAACCATCATCATATCGCGACCGCTCCTCTCTCGACCTCGCTGCGCTCGGCCACCCCCCAAAAAGGGGAGGGCTTTGGATCGGTCCATCGACAAGCAAAAAGGGCGCGTTGCATTTGCAACACGCCTCAGACTGTAGAAAAAATCGTTGATAAGAAAAATTATCGTTTAGCATTGTGATGAGATGCGGCGGCCG
>JAFTKE010000028.1 GCA_017456045.1 Oscillospiraceae bacterium | reverse complement strand
CCCACACACGATCCCGCCCAAAAACAGCGAGCCGGTATCTCCCATGAACACCTTAGCGGGGTGCCAGTTGTAGAACAGGTAACCCACCAGACCGCCTACCAGGGACGCAGGGAGCAGCGCCATCTCCAGCTTGCCCATGGCGAAGCCGGCGGCGGTGAAGAACACCATCACCGGGATAGTGACGCTGCCGCACAGGCCATCCACACCATCGGTCAGGTTCACCGCGTTGACGCAGCCCACCATGACGAACATGGCGAAGAAGATGTAGGCGATGGGATGGATATAGAAGGTCACATCGATGAAGGGGATGTAAAGATCACAGGTCATGACCCCGGTCTTATACAGGACATACAGATACAGCGCCGACACCGCCATCTGCAGCAGCGCCTTCTGCAAGGAGGTCAGGCCCAGGTTCCGCTTGAACTTGGCCTTGAAGAAATCATCCAAAAAGCCCACCAGGCCGAAGCACAGGCCCAGCGCCAATACATAAAAAACGGAGAAGTCCTCCATGGACGGGATGCTCGCCAGCAGGCACAGCACCGCCGTGAAGATGAACATCAGGCCGCCCATCATGGGGGTGCCGGCCTTGGCGTTGTGCCAAGTGGGCCCCACCTCCCGGATGGACTGGCCCGCCTTCAGAGCCCGCAGCACCGGCAGCAGCAGATAGCCGATGCCCACCGCCAGACCGCAGGCCACGATGGCAGTGATGATGATCTGTGTCATATGTCGTCTCCTCCGATTATCTTTCTTCCAGGAAGCCTTCCAGGACCAGCTCCATCCGCATGCCCCGGCTGCCCTTGACCAGGATCACATCTCCCGGCTTGACCATCCGGCGCAGGTCCTCCACAAGGGCATCCTGCTGATCATAGGACTTGGCCATATGCTCCGGCAGACCGCCGGTGATGGCACCACTGACGATCCTGGAGCTGTTCGGGCCATAGGCCAGCACCAGCTCCGCCTTCTCCGCCGCGATCCTGCCGATGCGGTAATGCTCCGCCGGAGCGCAAACGCCCAGCTCCAGCATATCCCCCAGCACCGCCACCCGGCGACCGGACCGGTTCCCCAGCACCGCCAGCGCAGCTGCCATGGACTCCGGGCCTGCATTGTAGCAATCTTTGATGATGGTGCAGTCCTTTGCCTGGAAGATCTCCTGGCGACCGGCCATGTTTTGGAACCGTTCCAACGCCTGCCGGATCTGCTCCGGCTCCACGCCCAGGGTCACGCCCACGCCCACTGCCGCCATGGCATCGGAAACGTAATGCTCACCCTCCAGCGCCAGTTCAATGGGGAACTCCGTCGTCCCGATCCTGGCCAGGAATCTCAGAGACCCATGCTCAGCCACCAGATCGCTTCCCTGATACCGGCATTCCGGGTTTTGGACGCTGAAGTATTCGATGGTACGTTCCTGCTGCCGGTGGAGGTTCCATAGCAGCGGGTCGTCTCCATTGAAGATCATCACGCCATCTTCTTTCATGCCCTCCAGGATCTCCAGCTTCGCCTGCAAGATCCCCTGCTGTGAACCCAGATGCTCGATGTGCATGGTGCCGATATTGGTGATCACGCCGATATCCGGCTGACCGATGGATGCAAGGTAGGCGATCTCACGGAAATGGTTCATCCCCATCTCCAACACCGCCACCTGGGTATCCTCCGGCATAGACAAGATCGCCATGGGCATACCGATGTCATTATTGTGATTGGCCGGGGTCTTGCTGACCTTGTACTTTTGGGAAAGGACGGCACAGACCATCTCTTTGGTGGTGCTCTTTCCCACGCTGCCGGTGATGCCCACCACCTTCATGCCGATCCTCTGACGCTCGCCCCGGGCGATGTCCCCCAGGGCCTTGCGGGTATCGGGCACGATGATACAAGGGATATCCCCCACGCTGCGGCTGCACAGCACCGCGGCAGCGCCCTTCTCCATGGCCATGGGGATGAACTCGTGTCCGTCCCGCTCGCCCTGGAGCGCGATGAACAGCTGTCCGGGCTGGATCTTCCGGGAGTCGTTGCCCGCCCCCAGGAAGGTCACATCTTTATACTTCTGATCGATCAGGCCGCCGCACCATTGGGCAGCCTGCTGCAGTGTGATCGTTCCCATTCGTTACCTCATTTCCATCAGGCAGGCCGCCACTTCCTCTCGCTCATCGAGATGATGCTTGACGCCCTGGATCTCCTGATAGGTCTCATGGCCCTTTCCGGCCAGTATGATTATATCATCTTTTTCGCCAATGTCCATGGCATATCGGATGGCTTTCCGACGATTTTCAATAATTTCATAATTGGAAGCAGCAGGATCGACCCCCTTCACGATGTCTTGGATGATCGTCTGGGGATCCTCAGTCCTGGGATTGTCGGAGGTGATGATGGCGATGTCCGACAAGGACGTGCCGATCGCGCCCATGATGGGCCGCTTGATCGGGTCCCGGTCACCACCGCAGCCAAACACCGAGATCAGCCGTCCCTTGCAGAACCCCCGCACGGAACGCAGCACGTTCTCCAGCCCATCCGGAGTGTGGGCATAATCGATCAGCACCGTATACTCCTTCCCCGGGGTAGGTACTACCTCCACCCGGCCCTTCACTCCCTGCACGGTGGCCAACGCCCTGGCCGCCTCCGCCAGAGGGATCCCCAGGCTCTTCACGATGCCCAGCACCGTCAGCACGTTATATACGGTGAACTGTCCGGGGATCGGCACACGGATCCTGACCCGCTCCCCTTCGCTCACCGCAGTGAAGCTGACACCATCGGCGCGCATGCAGATGTCCTCCGCCCGGAGGTCCGCCGCACCTTTGATGCCGGTGGTGATCACGGGGCATCCCACCCGCTGGGCGATCCGCGAGAACCAATCATCGTCTCGGTTCAGCACCACCCGGTCACACCGGCTGGCCAGCTTCCCTTTGGTGTCGCAATAGGCCTCCATGGTCTTGTGGAAATCCAGATGATCCTCCGTCAGGTTGGTAAAAGCGCCCACCCGGAACCGGACGCCGCCCACTCTGTTCAAAGCGATCGCGTGAGAAGACACCTCCATCACGGCGTATCGGCAGCCGGCATCCCGCATCCGGGCGAACAGCCCCTGCAGCTCGAAGCTTTCAGGCGTGGTGCGGTCCGTAGGGATCACCTCATCTCCGACCCGGTTCTCCATGGTACCGATCAGCCCGACCTTGCAGCCGTCCACCTGTTCCAGCACCTGCTTCAAGATCCAGGTCACCGAGGTCTTGCCGTTGGTGCCGGTGACACCGATCAGCGTCAGATCCCGGGCGGGATGGCCGAACCAGTTGCACCCGATCAGCGCCAACGCCAGCCGGTCGTCCTCCACCAGGACGTAAGGGACCTCCCCCTCCGGCCGCTTCCCGGTGACCACCGCCACAGCGCCCTTTTCCAGCGCCATGGGGATGAACCGGTTCCCGTCAGAGGCGAAGCCGGAGATGGCCACGAACAGCCCTCCCGCCTCCACCTTCCGGGAATCGTGGGCCACGGCCCGGATCTGAGTATCCATATCCACATTGCTTTCCAAAACGGGGATGCCCCGCAAAAGCTCTTCTAATCTCATCAGCGATCCTCCTTGGTAGATCCGTCATCGGACGGTCTTGGTATCGATGAACTCCAATCTTATCGTGGTCCCCACAGGCACCTGGGTCCCGGCAGCGATGCTTTGGGACGCCACCGTCACTGTTTTCTCCAGAGACGTGTTCCCAGCCACCAGGATATACAGCCCCAGCGCTCCGGCAGCGTCACTGGCCTGGGCCCGATCCATACCGGAAAAGTCCGGCACGGCCACCATCTCCTGAGGCGGATCCTCCCCCAGATACAGCAGCACCTCGCTGCCACCGGGGACGGTCTCCCCCGCCGCCGGGATCTGCGCCGTGACGGTCTGCTCTTGACCAACGGTCATGCCCAAAAGCCCCTGCTCCTTCAAGATCGCCTGGGCCTCTTGGACGGTCATGCCGGTCATATCCGGCAGCACCACCGACTTCCCCGCCACATCCTCCTGGGAAAACTGCTGCGCCACCCCCAGATACGGCAAGATATCCGCCATCACCGCCCCCACTGTGGGCGCGGCCATGACACCGCCGGAGATATAGATCCCAGTCTCCCGGGAGGGGGTGTCCAGCGCTACCAATACAATATACTCCGGATCGTCCATGGGCGCAATCCCCACAAATGATACGATCTTATCCAGCACACGCTGGCCATTCTCATCAAAAACGTCGATCTTTTCGGAAGTACCGGTCTTCCCGCCTATGGAAAACCCGGCAACGGAGGCATTTTTTGCCGTCCCCTCCGTCACCACCGTCTCCAAAAGGCTGCACATGGTCCGGGAGGTCTCCTGCGAGATCACCTGCCGCACCACCGTAGGCTCCTGCGCCAGCACTGTCTTCCCGTCGGCATCGATCACCTCGGAGACGATGTATGGCTCCATGAGATAGCCCCCATTGACCACCGCCGAGATCGCCCGCACCAGCTGCAAGGGGGTGATCTTGAAGGTCTGCCCAAAGGAACCGGAGGTCAAAGACGCGGTGCCCCACTTATCGGTATCCGTCACCAGCGCCTTATCGAAGAAGATGCCCTTGCTCTCTCCGGAAAGGTCCACCCCGGTCTTCTCCATGATCCCGAACCGCTGGATATAGTCATAGAAGGTCTCGCCGCCCATCTTCAGCGCGATGTGGGCGAAAGCGATGTTGCAGGAATTTTGCAGAGCCTGGGCCGTCTTCTCCGCCCCATGTCCGGCCGAGCGCCAGCAGTGCAGCAGCTGGGAGCGCCCAGGGATCTGCTCCGCGCCCTTGCAGTAGAAGTCCGTCTGAAGATCGATCGCGCCGCTATCCAGGGCCGCCGCCATGGTCAGCACCTTGAAGGTGGACCCCGGCTCGTAGCCGTCGGACAGCACACGGTTGCGCCACTGCTTCAGCCGCGCGTCTGTCACCGCGTGCTTGTAGGCGTCCATCCCCTCCTGATAAGCCTCGCTCCCCTCCGGGAAGGAGAGGTATCTTTCCTTGAGGGACTCCAGCTCCGCCAGAGCCTCCGGATCCGCGATCGTCAGATAGTCGTTGGGGTCGTAGCTCCCCAGGGTGGCCATGGCCAGGATCTTCCCGGTCTTGACCTCCATCACCAGGCCAAAGGCTCCATTTTGCACCGCATAGCGGTCGATCGCCACCGACATCTGTTTTTCAAGACACTGCTGGACCGTCGCGTCCAGCGTCAATATCACATCGCAGCCCGGTATCGAGGCGGCGTAGCGTTCATAGGAGAAGGGCATATCCATCTCGTTGTTGCCCTTGGTGGTGATCACCTTCCCGGCGGTACCGGAAAGGAAGCTGTCATAAGCGGCCTCCACCCCCTCCGACCCCTGGTTGGAGGCATTGGTGAAACCGATCACCTGGGCCGCCAGGGACCCGTAGGGATAGTAGCGCTGAGAGTTGGGCTCCAGATGGATCCCCGAGATATCGTTCTCATTGATGTAGGCCCGGATCTGGGCCCCCGTCTGGGCATCCACCCCCGCCGCGACCTGCTTGTAACGCATGGAAGTGTCCGCCGCCTGTTCCCGGATCCACGCGGCATCCAGATCCAATATCCTGGCCAAGGACTCTGCCACCGCCGGGATATCCGCCTTGGACTGCTTCAGCTCATGGGGATCCAGATATACGTTCTCCACGGTGCGGCTGCAAGCCAGGATATCCATATTGCAGTCGTAGATCGTGCCCCGATGGGCCGTGACATTGGTGGACCGGGTCTGGTTCCGCAGCGCCAGGCCGGAATAGTACTCATGCTCCGTCACCATCAGCTGATACAGCCGCAGCACCGTAGGCACGAACGCCAGGATCCCCAGCACCGCCATCAGCGCCAAGATCCTCCGATGCTGTCCGGCATCGCCCCGGACCCGCTGGAACTGTTGCTTTCGTGCCTTCTTTTTCCCCATATGCCACCGGCCTTTCCATCAGGATGGAAATGGGCAGCAAGGGGGTCCCCTCACTGCCCATTGCAGTTCTATCCTAATTTTATTGACCGCAGCTGTCTTTATGCGAACATATCCCAGAAGTCAGCCCAGAAAGTATCCCAAGCGGACCGCTCCGGCTCAGGCTGGGGATGCTCCACATGGATGGTGATATGCTCCACCTGATCGATGCTCACCAGTCCCATCGCCAGGGCCTTCTCCCGGATGTCGTCCAGGTCATAGCCCGCTTCATACTCCGCCTGGAGCTGTGCGTTCTCGGCGCGCAGCTCGGAAACATACGTCTCCATCTGATCCGCCTGGGCATCGATGCTGCCAAGCTCGATCATGCCGACGATCATGGCCACCAGTAAGATCCCCGCCACCAGCATGGCGCACAGGGAGATCGGGTCGATCCGCAGCACCACCTGCTCCCGACGGCGGACCTTCCTCCGCTGTTTGGGCCGGGCCGGTGCAGTCTTTTCCTTGGGCTGGGGCAGCAGCTCGATCTTCCGGGCAGCGCTGCCTGTGGTATAGAAACGGACATATTGGATATCCGGTTGACGTGCCATAAGTGGTCACTTCCTTCATAAAATGGGAAGAAGCTTACAACTTTTCACAAACGCGCAGCTTCGCGCTCCTTGCTCTGGGGTTGCGCTCCAGCTCTTCCTGGCCGGAGACGATGGGTTTACGGGCGATCAGCTTCACCTTGGGCTTCTTGCCGCAAACACACACAGGGAAATTGGGGGGACAGGTGCAGCCCTTAGCGGCAGCAGCCATCCCATTCTTCACGATCCGATCCTCCAGAGAGTGGAAGGTGATCACCGCCAGACGGCCGCCTTCATCCAGGCAGCCCACAGCGTCCTTCATGACCTTCTCCACAGAACCCAGCTCGTCGTTCACCGCGATCCGGATCGCCTGGAAGGAACGCTTGGCCGGATGCTGCTTCTCCCGCAGCGCGGCGGCAGGCATAGCGCTGCGGATCACATCCACCAGCTCTAAAGTGGTCTCGATGGGCTTTTCAGCCCTCCTCCTCACGATCGCCGATGCGATCTGGGGGGCGTAACGCTCCTCGCCATAGTCATAGAGGATCCTTTTCAGCTCCTCCTGGGACCAGCCATTCACCACAGCATAGGCGTCCAGCGTATCCTCGCTGTTCATCCGCATATCCAGAGGCGCGTCTGCCATATACGAGAAGCCACGCTCGGCATCATCCAGCTGGGGAGACGAAACGCCCAGATCCAGCAAGATGCCGTCCACGCCGTCGATCTGGAGTTCCTCCAGCACCGAGGCGATCTGGCAAAAATTAGAATGTACCAGCGTCACCCGGTCGGCATAAGGTGCCAACCGCTTGGATGCCGCTTCCAGAGCCACCGGATCCCGATCGATGCCGATGAGCCTGCCGGTGGTGAGCCGCTTGGCGATCTCGCTGGAATGCCCGGCTCCGCCCAGGGTGCCGTCCACGTAGATGCCGTCCGGCTTGATATCCAGCGCCTGGATGCATTCATCCAGCAGCACAGAAACATGGTAAAACTCGCTCATAGCCCGATCGCCTCCAAAGATGCCAGCAGCTTCTCCGGCGTCAGGTTCTCCAGCTCGAAGGCCTCATATTCCGCCGCGTCCCAGATCTCCGCCTGCCCGGCCCGACCCACGATCACCACGTCCCGGTCGATCCCGGCATAGGCCAGCAGGTTCTGAGTCAGGGAGAACCGGAACTGCTTGTCCGGATCGCACTCGGTGGCATTGATGAAGATCAGGCTGGTGGCAGCGCCACGCTGAGAGATGGGCAAAGCGTTGTAGTTGTCCTGGAGGGTCTGCCAGTCGGCAGCGGTGTAGACGGTGAGACAGCGATGACCACAGTTGACGCCCAGCGTCACGAAGAAATTCCCGCTAAGCTCACCGCGCAGCTTGGCCGGCACGAACAAACGGTTCTTGTCATCCAGCTTGGCAGGGTACTTCCCGATCATATGCGTCTCACCTCCTCCATTTTACTCCACTTTTCAACCATTTTGCTCCACTTGCCTACAGTATAACCCCTCGTTCACAAAAAATCAATCACTTTCCACAAAAAGGACCAAAATTTTTTCAAAAAAACGCCCGCACCCCAGGCGGGATGCGGCGCAGGAAGGAACGAGATGCAAGATACGAGATATCCCAAACCTTCGTCTATCTCGTATCTCATATCTCGTATCTCATATCTTGACCCCCCTCTCACCCCAAAAACTGCAATACGCCCTCCTTATAGGCGCCCTTTATCTTCGTAGGCTTCTTCCCGTGCTTCAGCAGCAGCGTCGCCAGCGGACCTTCCACTTCCTCCTGCACCAGCCGCCGCAGCTGCCGGGCGCCCTCCTTTTTCCCACAACGGCGACCCAGCTCATGGGCCAGCTCCTCCGGCAGCTGCAGCTGGATATCCATCCGCTCCAGACGTGCCTGGACCTGTCGCAGATATTTCCAGGCGATCGCGTCCATCGCACCGCCCTCCAACGGCTCGAAGCATACGATGCCATCCAATCTCCCCAAAAACTCCGGCGAGAACGCCTGACGCAGCGCGGTATCCGTCTCCCCCGCCCGTCCGGCGGGGCGGAAGCCCAGACCATCCCCCCGCAGCTCGCCGCCGATGTTGGAGGTCATGATCACGATGGTGTTGCGGAAGCTGACCCGCCGCCCGGTGGAGTCGGTCAGACACCCTTCCTCCATGATCTGCAGCAGGATCCCCGCCACGTCCCGGTGGGCTTTCTCCAGCTCATCCAGCAGCACCAAGCAGTAAGGCCGACGCCGCACCGCCTCCGTCAGCTTGCCGCCTTCCTCATAGCCCACATACCCAGGAGGAGCGCCGATCAACCGGGAAACGGATTGCTTCTCCATATATTCCGACATATCCAGCCGGATCATGGCGTCCTTGCTGCCGTACAGCTCCTCCGCCAGCACCCGACAAAGCTCCGTCTTCCCTACACCGGTAGGCCCCGTGAACAGCAGCGATGCGATGGGACGGTCCTCGTCCCGGATCCCGCTCTGCCCCCGGCGCACCGCTTCCGCCACCGCTTCCACTGCCTTGGTCTGGCCCACCACCCGGGCGGACAGCAGCGCCTCCAGATGCAGCAGCCGTTCCCGTTCATCCGCAGTGAGCCTGCCCACCGGGATCCCGGTCCTGGCGGACACCGCCCAGGCCACGTCTGCCCCGGTGACCACCCTCGGCCGCTTCGCCTCCGGTGGGCGTGTCACGATCCTTTGCATCCGGTCCCGCAGCTCCGCCGCCCGCTCGAACCGGCTCTCCCGCACCGCTTCGTGGAGCTCCTGCTCCAGATCCTGGCGCATGGCGCTGCGCCCACGCTGCAGCTCCTCCATCCTGGCCCGGGCAGCACCTTCGTCCAGAAGATCGATCGCCTTGTCCGGCAGATATAGATCCGGCAGGTAACGCACCGCCAGCCGCACCGCCTCCTTCATGGCCTCGTCCGAGATCCGGATATGATGATGCCGCTCCAGTCCCGGCTTCAATCCCCGAAGGATCGCCATAGTGGCCTCCTGGCTCGGCTCCGCCACCATCACCGGACGGAACCGCCGCTCCAGCGCCGGATCTTTCTCGATGAATTTCCGATACTCCGTCAAGGTGGTCGCTCCCAGCATCTGCAGCTCGCCCCGCCCCAGAGCAGGTTTGAAGATATTGGCAGCGTCGATCGCCCCCTCCGCGGCGCCGGCCCCCACGATGGTGTGCATCTCATCCACGAACAAGATCACGTCACCACACCGGCGGATCTCCGTCAGCACGTCCCGAAGCCGCTCCTCGAACTCGCCCCGGTACTTGGTCCCCGCCACCAGATTCGCCATGTTCAGGCTGATCAGCCGTTTCTCTTTCAGCTGAGGCGGTACGTTCCCCACCGCCATCCGCTGGGCCAACCCCTCAGCGATCGCAGTCTTACCTACCCCCGGTTCCCCGATCAGGGCAGGATTGTTCTTGTTCTTCCGACTCAGGATCCCGATCACCATATCGATCTCCTGCTCCCGACCGATCACCGGCTCCATCTCCTGTGCCTTGGCGATCAGATCCACACTGAATTGATCCAGCAGCTTCGTCGCTGTCCCCTCCTTTTTTCGTTTCATGTCCTCCGTCCGTTCCATCAGATGTTCTGCCAAATGGGCTGCCAAGCCTGAGATATCCACCCGGCAGGACAAAAGCACCTGGCGCAGCTTCCGGTCCGTGGTCCGCAGCAGCACCAGCAGCACATGGCCCGGCATCACCCGATCATGCTCCGATCGTTTGGCTTCCCGTGCCGCACGGAACAGGACCCGCTCCGCCTCATCGGTCAAGCCCTGGGGCAGCGGCAGATCCGCCGTCCCCACACCATATCGCGCCACCACCGCTTGGCGCAGCATCTCCGGCGTAGCTCCCGCGTTCCTCAGCAGCAGCCCCACTTGCCCCGCCTCTTCCGCCAGCGCCAGCAGCAGATGGACGCTGTCCACATAACTATGTCCAAGTCCCCGCGCCTGCCGTCCAGCCGCCAATATCAGCTCCGTGCCCCGCCCATCATAGCGCATGGTCATCCTCCCTTCGCCATAAGATATACCATATCTATTTTGGCGATATCCATCGCAAGGGATATCCTCCCCTTTCATGGGAAAATTTATACAGCGCAATTTCAAAAATGGGATTGCATTTTCCGAAAACCATGCTAGAATAGATGTGCGTGGAGGACATCCCCCCACGCCACAAAACATAATGGAGGTAAGATCATGGCTTACAATATCACTGACGCTTGCGTCAAGTGCGGCGCCTGTGCCGACAACTGCCCCGTCGAGGCTATTTCCGAGGGCGAGGACAAGTACGTCATCGATGCCGATGTCTGCGTCAGCTGCGGCTCCTGCGCTGACAACTGCCCCACCGAGGCTATCGAGGAAGGCTGATCCATGAGATCCGCAAGTGGCCTGCGCGCTGGTTACCCGGCCGCGCAGGCCCTATTTTTATATCCCACGGAAAGGAAACACCTATGGAATCCCTCCCCAACGGCCTGACCCTGGAGATCCCCTCCGGCTGCTTCCCTTTAAGCACCGACTCCATGATCCTTGCCCACTTCGCCCATCCCGGACGCAGGGTGCTGGATCTGGGCTCCGGCTGCGCCACCTTGGGGCTCCTGCTGTGCGCCCAGCATAGCAGCTGCGCCGTCACCGGGCTGGAGCTGGACGAGACCGCTCACACTTCCGCGCTGGATAACATCCACCGCAACGCACTGGAGCCCCGTATGACCAGCATATGCGCCGACCTGCGCCAGGTGCGTGACCACATCGCCCCCGGCTCCTTCGACACTTGTGTGTCCAACCCGCCCTATTTCCCCGGCGGCCCCGCCAGCAAGGCGGTGCCCTTGGCCAGGCGGGAGGACTGCTGCACACCGGAGGACCTGTTCCGGGCCGCAGCCTGGAGCCTCCATACCGGGGGCGACTTCTACCTGATCCACCGCCCGGAGCGACTGGCTCAGCTTTGCGCCTGCGCCGTGGCGGAGAGCCTGGAACCCAAACGCCTGCGCCTGATCCGCCACCGTACCGACGGCCCAGTGACCCTGATCGCGTTACGATGTAAAAAAGGTGGCAAGCCCGGCCTGATCTGGGAAGAACGATCCCTCTATGATAGCCAAGGCTTGCCTACACACTACTATAAAGAATTATACCATATCGAGGAGTGATCCGAATGGCAGGAATGCTATACCTGGTCCCCACCCCCATCGGCAACCTGGGGGACATCTCCATCCGCTGCCGCCAGACACTGGAGCAGGCGGACTTCATCGCCGCCGAAGATACCCGAGTGACTTTGAAACTATTGAACCACTTAGGGCTGAAAAAAAGCCTCGTCAGCTACTACGAGCATAACAAGGCTGCCAAAGGCAACGTGATACTGGACCGGATCCTGGCCGGTGAGGTGTGTGCCCTGGTGTCCGACGCGGGAAGCCCCGCGATCTCAGATCCCGGTGAGGATCTGGTGAAGCAGTGTGCCGAAGCAGGCGTCACCGTCTGCGCGATCCCCGGTCCCTGTGCTGTGATCACCGCCCTGTCGATCTCCAGGCAAAGCACCGGCTGTTTCTGCTTCGAAGGTTTCCTGTCCACCGCCAAGAAGAGCCGCCGGGAGCATCTGGAGAGCCTGACCAACGAGACGCGCACCATGATCTTCTACGAAGCCCCCCACAAGCTCCTGTCCACCTTGGAGGACATGGCAAAGGCTTTCGGTCCCGACCGCCCCATCAGCCTTTGCCGGGAGCTGACCAAGCTCCACGAGGAAGTGGTCCGCACCACCCTGGGCCAGGCCATCGAAAAGTACGCTGCCCAGCCGCCCAAGGGAGAATTCGTCCTGGTGATCGCCGGTGCCCCGGAGCGGGAGAAGGAAGCAGCCACCGCTGACGATGCCGCTGCCCACGTCCAGGCCCTGATGGACCAGGGGCTCAGCCGCAAAGACGCCATCCGCCAGACCGCGAAGGACCTGGACCTCCCCAAAAACATCGTCTACGACGCCGCCCTGAAGATTTGAATGATCACTGGTAAGGGAGTATGATACCAGCCATCACGTAGGGAAAGGGCATGCCCTTTCCGGTGCGCTTGCTCAAGCAAGCGCACAAAAAACATCATTTCCCTCGAATCGTATACGATTCGAGGCGGAAAGGGCATGCCCTT
>JAFTKE010000027.1 GCA_017456045.1 Oscillospiraceae bacterium | reverse complement strand
GATCAGCGGCGGAAAGGGCATGCCCTTTCCCTACGACAGGAAGGTAAAGTTTTGGCGTTGACGATGCACTGCAAGGGGGAAGCTCACGCCTCTTTACCCGCGATGGTCAGCCCATCCACCCACGTAGTGGGTGCGCCGAAGGCGGTCATACCCAGGGCCATGGGGAGATGGCTGTCATTGGCCACGGCGACGATATCCTTCAGCAGGTCATAGAAATTGCCCGCCACGGTGAAGCCCTTCACCCGGTCGGTCTTCTTGCCGCCCTGGATCCGGAACCCGGCGCTTTGCAGGGAAAAATCACCGGACACCGTGTTGGCACCGGCATGGAGACCTGCCAGGTCGTCGATATACACGCCCTCGCCCACCGCTTCCAGCAGCTGCTCCGGGGTCTGCTCCCCGCCTGCCAGATACATGGTGAAGGGCCGGATCCCCACAGCGGACTTATAGCTGCCCTTGGCGGCGTTGCCGGTGGTGGCCTTCCCCGCCTTGTTGGCAGTCTCCATATCATACAGCAGCGTTTTCAGCACGCCCTGCTCCACCACGTTCTTGCGCCGGGTGGGGCTGCCCTCCGCATCGAAGGGGATCGGCATGGGGTTTTCCGGATGGAAGGGATCGTCCACGATCGTCACACATCCGGCACCGATCACGGTGCCCTCCGCGTCCGCCAGCTTGGAAAGCCCCTTCTGGGCAGATCTCGCGGAGAAGACGGACTGATACGTCTGCAAAAGATCCGCCATGGCCTCCGGAGAGAACACCACAGGGTACTTGCCCGTGGGGGCAGGCTCACCGCCCAGCTTCCGGGATGCCCCCTCCGCTGCCTTTTGAGCCAGTGCTTCCTGGTCGATCTGATCCAGCCGTCCCAGCCGTATAGCGGCATCGTTGGCCATCTGGGTGCCGTCGGACACCACCGCCACCGCCACCAGTCCCGCGATCTCGTTTACATAACTCAGGTCCAATCCCTTGGAGTTGTAGATCTGGATCTGCATCCGCTCCCGGATCGCCTGGGTGCTGGTGCCGTCGATCACCTTGGGGTCCACTGCGTACAGCTTTTTCTGGGTGTCCAGCGCGGCACCGATCAGTGTCTCAGTAGTAGGCAGGCCATAGCTTTGCCGGTCCAGATCCTCATAGACCTGTCCCCCTGCGCCCAGGAACACCGGGTCAGCCGTCTCCAGTATCCTCGCGCCATCCACAGCGGTATCCACCAGCCGCACCGCCTCCTCCTGGCTGAGCGCCTCGGTGGAGGCATAGCCCATCTTCCCATCCACGATGCACCGGAAGCAAACGCCTCCCTCCACCGCGCTGGTGAACCGGTCCACCTCCTGCTGGAACACGCCCACAGAGGTGCTTTCCCCGGTCTGATAGTACAGCTCATATCCTTCGATCCCCAGTGCCTGACACCGGGCGATCACTGCGCTTTTGAATCCATTGAAGTCCATAGCTAAGCCTCCTTATCTGCCGCCGACGGTGATGGACGAGACCCGGATCAGGGGCTGACCCACGTTGGTGGGGATCGATCCGCTGGAGGAGCCGCACATACCCTGGCCCATCTCCAGACTGGTGCCCACCATATCGATGTCCTTCAGCACCTGGCTTCCGGTACCCACCAAACTGGCGCCCCGGACCGGCTCGCAGATCTTGCCGTTTCGGATCATATACCCCTCCGCCACGGCGAAATTGAACTCTCCCGTCACCGGGTTCACAGACCCGCCGCCCATGGAGGCGGCATAAAGCCCATACTCGATGGAGCCGATGATGTCTTCGTTCCTATCCTCACCGGGGGCGATGAAGGTGTTGGTCATCCGGGAGGTGGGGGTATAGGCGTAGCTCTGACGGCGGCCGTTGCCGGTGGGAGCCATACCCATGCGACGGGCATTGAATTTATCGATCATATAGCTTTTCAGGACGCCCTTCTCGATCAGCACGTTACGCTGGGCGGGATGTCCCTCATCGTCAATGTTCATGGAACCCCAGGCCCCGGGGATCGTACCGTCGTCGATCGCCGTGACCTTCTCATTGGCGATGAGCTGCCCCAGCTTCCCGGCGAACTGGCTGCGTCCATAGGCCACAGAGGTGGCCTCCAGAGAGTGACCGCAGGCCTCATGGAAGATCACACCGCCGAAGCCATTCTCGATCGCCACCGGCATGACCCCAGCAGGGCAGTATCCCGCTCCCACCATGGTCACCGCCTGACGGGCCGCCTCGGCACCCACCGCCTTGGGGTCCAGATCATCGAACATCTCCAGCCCCCGGCGAGATCCGGGATTGTTGGACCCGGTCTGGGTCTGTCCATCCTTCTGGGCCACCGCACTGACGCTGAGCCGGGTCCTGATCTGCCGGTCCTGGGCGTACAGCCCCTCGGAGTTGGCCACCAGGATATGATGGTCCACATCCAGCAGCGTCCCCGTGACCTGGCTGATGCAGGGGTCATAGTCCTTGGCGGCGAAATAGCCGCTCTTCAGGATCTCCACCTTCCGTGCATTGCCCACGGAGGAGGGGACGATCCGCACCGGATGGATATCTCCAAAGGTCCGCTCCCGCAGCACGATCTCTATCTGAGCATCCCCCTGTCCCAGGGCATCCGCAGCCTGCTCCGCACAGCGCAGGAGCCCCGCCTCGGACTTGTCCACCGTGGTCGCCATGACACTGCGCAGGCCCTTGTACACCCGCACCGACGCGCCGGAAGTGACGGTATCGTTGACCTGATCCACCCGGCTGTCGATCATGGAGATCCCATGGTCGGTGGTATGCTCCGCGAACAGCTCCGCATAGTCCGCCCCAGAGGCCATCGCCCGGGCCAGCACCTTCTCACAAACATTTCTTGGTATCATGAATGCGCCTCCTTCACTGGTATATAGAACGATCATACCACAAAACCCCAGATCCTACAACAAAAACTTCATGCTGCACATGGCCGGGCGGGTCACCGGAGATCCTTTACGGGCTCCAGATCTCTTCCACGCTGTCATACACCTGCTGCACATACCCATCCCCCACGAAGGCATCCAGGACGCCCCGGATCTGCTCCGTATTGGTCAGCGCGCCCCAGTGGATCAGGCAGATCCTGCCGTACCGGTCGATCACGAAGGTGGAAGGGTACAGATCCACCCCGAAGATCCGCCGCCAGGAGCTGGGACAGGCAGCCATGGGGAAGCTGTACCCCCGCTGGCTCTGGTACTGCTCCACCACCTCCTGCTTCTCCAGCGGATCGACGGCGATCACCTGGACCTGCTCATCATAGCTGCTGCAAGCCACCTCCAGCGAAGAAAAGGTCCGGGCGCAATAGATGCAGTCGCTGTACCAGAATTGCAGCAGCACCACATCCTTCTCCCGGAGGACCTGGGACAGGGTCAGCGGCCCCTGTGTGGTCTCCAGCGTCAGATCGTACATGATGTCCCCCAGCCCCAGCGACGTGGGCGACCCCTGCTCCGGAGGGATCGGCCGGGAACACAGGGTGATCCGGGTCACCTCAGTTCCCAGCGGATGCTCCAGCTGTCCATCATAGCCCAGAGGCACCTGAGACAGCGTCACCGACTCCGTCTCCTCCGGCAGCATCAGCACTGCCCGGCCAGCTGAGTCCGTCACCGCCGCCGCATCTCCTGCGGACACCCGGACGCCCTCCAGCGCCTGTCCATCCACGGACCGGACATAAATGGTATGAGTCCTCAAAGCAGGCTCCGTAGCAGGAGCCGTAGTACCGCACCCACACAGACATCCCACGATCGATAGTGCCACTGCGACCCTCTTCCAAACCTTCATCCTATCCTCCCATCTTCCAAACAAGGCCCCCGACTTCTTGGTCGGGGGCCCAGAGCTTTCCATCAAAGCTGATCGGGATCGGTGTAGTACACCTCAGCCATATCCTGTCCATAGACATCGATCCAAACATCCCTGCCCGGCTCCAGGAACAGATCTCCGCTATGGGCACCGCCGTTGGCATCGTCGCCATAGATCAGCAGCGCCTCGATCCAGGCAGGCATCTCGATCACATACCACTGCCCCTCCTGCCGCATGGGCTCGCCGGGGAATCCATCGGACGCAGTCTCCTTCTGGGACCAGGCCCAGCAGTGGATATCCTCCCAATCCGCGTGGACCCTGGCATGGACCGTGATCATCTCCATCTGCTCCGTGTCGGTCTGACCCGGATCGGTCTGGCCCATCTCCTGCATCATCATATCCACCATCTGGACATAGTTCTCCATGGTGACCTCGCCATTGACGATGCCCACGGAAAGAGCCTCCATGGGGAGCCAGTAGCTGTTCATCTCCGGCAAGCTGGGCTGGACCACGGAGCAGCGGCTCATGGTCTCGATCTCCGCCACCGCCACACTGTCGCTGCGGATCGTCTCATCCTCCGCCAGAGCCTGAGCCGCAGGGATGATGCCGGACATATGATAGCGCTCCAGCTGACCATCGGGAGAGGCCAGGAACGCGGCGAAAGCCATGGCGATCATCTGCTTGCCCTCTTGGGTGGAAGTACGGGGAGAGACGCCTACACACTTGGCTCCGGAAAGAGCCTTCATCTGATGCTCTTCGCCATCGATCTGGAAGCTGGGCAGCGGTGCCGCCCCCAATCTGTCTCCCAGGGCAGCCTCCAATTCAGTCTTGCTCCAGGAACCGGAGAACACCGCATCCACTTCCCCATCCATCAGCTTTCCCGGGTCCATACCACCGGCCACACAGTTGGGATGGGCCACCAGCTGGATCATTTTCCGGGCAGCCTGATAGCCAGCCTCGCCGCCGAACTGGATGCCCGCGGCGGCATCGTTCCCGTCAGTGCCGAACACCGTGCAGCCGGTGCCCAGGAAAAAGGCCCCTGCGTTCCAGGACACGTTGAAGGGGACGCAGACCTTCCCCTTTTCCAGCATGGTGTCCAGGGACTGCACGTCCTCCGGCGTGAACACGTCTTTATCATAGTACATGATCCAGGTGACGTTGGCGATGGGGAACCCATAGACGCCGCCATCGGTATGGGTCGCAGCATCCACCACCATCTGAGAATTGTCGTTTTGGACCTGCTCCAGGTAGCTGCCGCCCAGCCGGACCAGACCGCCCGCTTCCACCATGCCGCTGAGCTGATCGGTGGGGAAGATGAACACATCCGCGCATTCCTCCCCAAAACGGACACAGTTCCCCACGTCTCCCTCGGCCATCATTTCATTGATCCACTGGATCTCATACTCCGGATGCTCCGCCTGGAACGCCTGTTCCATCCTCTCCAGCCAGTTTTCGCCCTCGGCCTGATCTTCATAAGGCGTCGAGACTTTCATGGTCACCGGGATCGGATCCGGGATCGACTCCTCCGGCACCGTGGTCTCGGACGTGGCGATCGTCGTTTCGTCCTTGGTCTCCTCCTGCAGCGTTCCGTTGCCCTGGAGGTCCCCCTGAGAACTGCGGCAAGCCCCCATAGACAACAGCACGCAACATACCAGCATCCATGTCAAAAGCTTTTTCATGGTCTCGCCTCCTATTCGATGATGGGTCCAGGTATTTTCACCATGCGATCTCAGATCTCTTCTAAGTCCAGTATACCATGATCCATCGGCTCCTTCAACACCTTCTACCGCCCCAGGGGCTGATCGAAAGCACATGACAGCTGCCCTCTCCCAGCACCGCTTCGATCCCTGCGCGGAAGCTCTCCAGCAGGTCCTCCGGCACGAAGGCCTGGACCGTCCCGGCGAAGCCGCCGCCGTGTACCCGGCAAGCGCCACGCCCGGCAAGATACCTTCTGCACAGCGCCAGCGTCAGAGCCACCTCCTGCCGCTCCACCGCGCCGCAGACCGTGACGTTTTGCAGCAGCTCCCAGGAGGAGCGTCCGCTTTCCTCCACCAAAGCAAGGAACGCCTGGAAGTCGCCTCGCTCCAGGGCCTCCACCTGGCGGACCACCCGTTGGTCCTCCTGATAGAAGTGGATCGCCCGCAGCACCGCCCGGTCGCCGCAAGCCTCCCGCAATGCAGGGATCGCGGCATAAAACCGATCCGGATCCACCTGGGACAGCACCTCCGCCCCAAAATACCGGCAGATCCGCCCCATCTCCAAGGGGATCGCCGCGTATTCCCCGGTCAGATCTGCATGACTGGCCCCGGTGTCGATGATGCACAGGGCATGACCGCAGGTGGAAAAGTCGAAGTCCACCTTCCGGACCAGAGGCCTCTCCTGATCAGAAAAGTCGATGGTCACCAGTCCCCCTACCGCACAGGCCATCTGATCCATCAGCCCGCAGGGCTTCCCAAAATACACGTTCTCCGCATACTGGGCCACCGAAGCGATCTGGACCGGGGACAGCCGCCCGTCAAAAAACAGATCGTTGATGATCGTCCCGATCAGCACCTCGAAGGCCGCCGAGGAGCTGAGCCCGGACCCTGGCAGCACCGTGGAGGCCACATAAGCATCGAAGCCCCGCACCGGACGCCCCAGCTGGGCAGATCGAGCCGCCACTCCACGGATCAGTGCCGCAGTGGTCCCCTCCTCCGCCGCCTGGGGAGAGGGATCCTGTAAGCAGATCTGACACAAGGGCCACCCTTCCGACAGCAGTCGGATCACATCCGTGCCATTCTCCCTCACCGCAGCCTGGGTATCCAGGGACACCGCCGCCGCAAGGACCCGGCCTCGCTGATGGTCGGTATGGTTCCCCCCGATCTCCGTCCGCCCAGGGGCGGAATAATAGCGCTGGGGGGCCCCACCAAAGGCTTGGGAAAACCCGGCATCCAATTTCTTTTCCATCCTCTCACCTTCTATGAAAATAGGATAAGCCCCCTGGATCCAGGGGGCTTTTGGGCAGTCTTATTCCTCAGGGGCACGGACAGGGGCAGGACGCCGCCGACGGGGCATCTTCCGCAGCTGCTCGAAAGCCTGGAACGCGAAAAGCAGCAGCACCAGTCCAGCGACATGGACCAGCACCTCCAGCAGACAGCTGGCGGGATTCTCCAGCAGCGACAGCGCGAACACGATCAGCATCAGTGTATCCACACCGTACAGAGCCAGCGTCGCCATCATCCATTCCCGCTTCCGGCCGGACAGCAGCCAGCAAGCCGCATAGGCCCCGTAAAGCACGAACGTCAACAAGGTGGCGATCACCTTGAAGCCAACCAGATCCAGCTGGTTCGCCAGCCAGTTCAGATAATAGGGCATCGCAGCAGAAAACAGGAAATGGAACTTCGCTCCACACAACAGCAGGATCTGATTGATGAAACTGATGAAAATGATCGCCAGGAAGCCCCAGCGCCCCCACTCGACTCTCTGCCGCAATTTCAGCCGCAACTGCCGCTGCGGATCTGTCCGACGAGTCGTCTCCATTGCCATCTCCCCTTCATTACATGTTTCGACCATTATACCAAACATATCATTAAATTGCAACCCTCCAAAAACATTTCCACCATCCTGCCTCCTCACTTCCATGGTGACCCACGGAGGGCCCGACGCCCCAACGGTCCTTCGCAAAACTGGTCGTTATTCCTATAAACAAGACCAATGTAGGGGCGGGTCACTGACCCGCCCGAGACCTTACGATACTGAACTGTGCCAATCCTTCCGGCAGAGAGGTCGCACGCCCTCCCAGTGGTTTTGTGTAGCAAAACCACATCGCCGAAGGCGATCAGGTCGTACGGATCCGCCGAAGGTATCATCGATCAGCGTAGCATTTAATACGGCGGCCATCGGCCGCCCAGCGCCCCAAAGGGGCGCAAAAGCCTTCCCCTCTGGGGAAGGCTTTAGAAACGTATGCGATGATCGTAGTCATCATCCAACACAGCCAGACCACACCATCTGTAGGGGAGGGTCTCTGACCCTCCCGCACCCTTTCGATACAGATCCCTGACGAATCATTCTAGCAGGGTGGT
>JAFTKE010000026.1 GCA_017456045.1 Oscillospiraceae bacterium | reverse complement strand
TCCATTTCCGCCGCTGTCGCCCTGAGCAAGGAAGGTCTCGACCTGCCCTTCTTCTTCAACCGTAAAGAAGTGAAGGACCACGGCGAAGGCGGTGTGTTCGTGGGCTATGTACCTCAGGCTGGTGAAGAGATCGTGATCATCGAGGACGTGATCACCGCCGGTACCGCCATCCGTGAGAGCATGGAGATCCTGAGCCACCTGGAGGGCACCAAGGTCGCCGCCACCTTCATCATGGTGGACCGCAAGGAGCGTGGTCAGACCGAGAAGGGCGCCATGCAGGAGATCGAGGAGCAGTTTGGCTTCCCCATCTACTCTGTGGTGGATGTCTATGACATCATCGAGTATCTGGAAGAGGACGAAGCCAACGCCGAGAACGTGGCACGGATCAAGGCGTATCTCGCCGTGAATGGAGCGAAGGCATGAGAAGCATCCTGAACATCACCGATCTCAGTCTTTCCGAGCTGGACGAGCTGATCGCCACTGCCGAGGACATGATCGCGAACCCCAAGAAGTATAGCGAAGTGTGCCACGGCAAGAAGCTGGCGACATTGTTCTTCGAGCCCTCCACCCGTACCCGTCTCAGCTTCGAGGCGGCGATGCTGGAGCTGGGCGGCTCCGTGCTGGGCTTCAGCGAGGCCTCTTCCTCCTCCGCCGCCAAGGGTGAGAGCGTGGCCGACACCACCCGTGTGGTGGGCTGCTATGCCGATATCATCGCCATGCGCCACCCCAAGGAAGGCGCGCCCGTGGTGGCCGCCCGGAAGGCAGGTGTGCCTGTGATCAATGCCGGTGACGGCGGTCACAACCACCCCACCCAGACCCTGGCGGACCTGCTGACCATCTGGCGCAAGAAGCACACCTTCGAGGGTCTGACCATCGGTATGTGCGGCGACCTGAAATTCGGTCGTACCGTCCACTCTCTGGTGGGAGCCATGGCCCGCTACGCCGGTGTGAAGTTCGTGTTCATCTCCCCCGAGGAGCTGAAGATCCCTCAGTACGTGATCACCGATGAGCTGGAGCCCCGGAACATCCCTTACAAGGAAGTTTCCACCATGGAAGAGGTCATGCCCGAGCTGGACGTGCTGTACATGACCCGTGTCCAGGGCGAGCGTTTCTTCAACGAGGCCGACTATATCCGCCTGCGGGACACCTATATCCTGACCCCCGAGAAGCTGGCGACCGCCAAGGAGGACATGATCGTCATGCACCCCCTGCCCCGTGTCAACGAGATCAGCGTGAAAGTAGACGACGATCCCCGGGCCGCCTATTTCGACCAGGTCCTGAACGGCAAATATATGCGTGCCGCTCTGATCATGAAGCTGTTGGAGGTAACTGTATGATCATCGGACAGATCAAGGACGGCATCGTCCTGGACCATATCACCGCCGGTCGTGGCATGGACATCTATAAGATCCTGGAGCTGGAGAAGCTGGATTGCACCGTAGCCATGATCGAGCGTGCCGCCAGCCATAAGATGGGCCGCAAGGACATCATCAAGATCGATAAGGACATGGACATCGACTTCGATGTGCTGGGCTACATCGATCCCGGCATCACCGTCAACGTCATCCGTGACGGAGAAGTGGTGGAGCGCCGCCAGATGGAGCTTCCGGAACGGGTAGTGGGCGTTTTGAAATGCAAGAACCCCCGCTGCATCACCTCCGTAGAGCAGGAGCTGACCCACGAATTCAAACTCACCGACCGGGCCAGACAGATCTACCGCTGCGTCTACTGCGACCATATCGCCTCCAAATGACCCCCCAACGAGCTGCCAAACGGCAGCTCGTTCTTTTTCGCCACTGATAGGTAAAACTATCGTTTAGTGTAGCAGGTAATGCGGCGGCCAATGGCCGCCGAGCGCCCCGAAGGGGCGCAATGCCTTCCCCCGGGGGGAAGGTGCCCCAGTGCGCACACTGGGGCGGAAGGGGAATGCGGGCGGCGACGTGATAGTTTCGGGGCGGTATAGACCTGGATCATCGTTCAGCGTTTCAGCAAGTCTGATAGGTTTTCTGAACTTTTATGTTACTGCCCGCATTCCTCTTCCGACCTCGCTGCGCTCGGCCACCTTCCCCCCGGGGGAAGGCATTGCGGCTGCGCCGCTAAACGATGATCTACCCATCTCCCACAACTTGCCCCTGACCGATCGACAAACCACGCTAGATATGATATGATAATCAGATAAACCACGAAAGGAGCAAATCATGATATTCGGTAAACACATCGACCGCTACTATCTGCGCCACCTCCCCATGCTCCTTTTGGGCCTGGTGGCACTGATCCTGGTGGACATGATGCAGCTGGAGATCCCGGAGCTGTACCGCAGCGTGATCAACGGCATCGACCAGGGCGTGATCATCTCCGGCGGCGAGACGATCCCCTTCGACATGGCCTATCTCCTGGACAAGATCTGTATGCCCATGGTGGGCATCATCCTGGCCATGATCACCGGCCGTTTCCTGTGGCGGATCTGCTTCTTCGGCACCGCCATCAAGGTGGAAGCAGACCTGCGGGAGCGGATGTTCGACAACTGCCGCCATCTCAGCCAGAATTTCTTCCAGCGCAGCAAGGTGGGCGACCTGATGAGCCTGTTCACCAACGACCTGGACACCGTCCAGGAATGCTTCGGCTGGGGCATCATGATGTTCTTCGATGCCTCCTTTCTGGGGATCCTGGCGGTGATCAAGATGTGGCGGATGGACCCACTGCTGACCATTTTGTCCCTGATCCCCATGGCCTTCCTGCTGGCCGCCGCCACAGTGGTGGGCCGCTACATGATGAAAAAATGGGATATCCGCCAGGAGGCCTTCTCCAAGCTGTCGGACTTCGCCCAGGAGAGCTTCTCCGGCATCGCCGTGATCAAAGCCTTCGTCAAGGAAGCCAAGGAGCTGCTGGCCTTCAAGAAGCTGAACGATGAGAACGAGCAGGCCAACATCGATCACACCAAATCCTCCGTCCTGCTGCGGATCCTGGTGATGATGTTCGTGGAGAGCGTGATCTGCGTGATCCTGGGCTACGGCGGCTACCTGGTGTATAAGGGCGAATTCGACGCTGGCCAGCTGGTGGAGTTCATCGGCTATTTCAACGCGGTGATCTGGCCCATCATGGCCGTCTCCGAGCTGATCGACATGACCTCCCGGGGCAAAGCCTCCCTGGACCGAATCGGTGAGCTGCTGGACGAGGAGCCCGACGTGGTGGACCGCCCCGACGTGGGCAGCATCCGGGATATCCGGGGCAAGATCTCGTTCCGGGATCTGACCTTCCGCTACCCCGATGCCGACTACGATGCCCTGCAAAACATCTCCTTCACCATCCAGCCCGGCGAAAGCGTGGGCCTGGTGGGCAAGACCGGCTCCGGCAAGACCACCCTGGTGGACCTGCTGCTTCGCACCTACAATGTCCCCGATGGCAAGCTGTTCATCGATGACCAAGACGTGAACGATGTCTCCATCCGGGACCTGCGCGCCGCCTGCGCCTACGTGCCCCAGGATAACTTCCTATTCTCCGACACCATCGAGAACAACATCTCCTTCGGCATGGAGACCGCTAAGCGGGAAGCCGTGGTCCGTGCCGCCAAGCTGGCAGACGTGGACGATAATATCCGTGGCTTCAAGCTGGGCTACGAGACGGTACTGGGCGAGCGAGGCGTCACCGTCTCCGGCGGCCAGAAGCAGCGGATCTCCATCGCCCGTGCCCTGATGAAGGACGCGCCGATCCTGATCCTGGACGACAGCGTCTCCGCCGTGGATACCAAGACCGAGCGGGCGATCCTGCAAAACCTGCGCGCCACCCGTGCCGGTAAGACCACGATCCTGATCGCCCACCGGATCTCCACCATCGAAGGGATGGATAAGATCCTATTCCTGGAGGACGGCCGCCTCACCGACATGGGCAGCCACGAGCAGCTGTACCAGCGCTGCGAGTCCTACCGCAAGATGGTGGACCTGCAGCGGCTGGAAGAGGAAGGAGGGGATCAAAATGGCTGAGTATCTGCCTTTGCTGATCGTGGGCAGCATCATCGGTGTCTTCTCCCTGATCTTCCTGGTGGTGTACCTGATCGACCTGCGCCGCAAGGAGGACCGCCCCAACGAGCGCAATATGCCCGACTCCGTGATCATCCGCCGCCTGCTGGGCTACGCGAAGCCCTATAAGAGGGAATTCATCCTGGTCTTCTTCGTCATGCTCTTCTCCATCGTCTACGACGTGGTGTCGCCTTTGCTGGTGGGCAACATCCAGAAGCTGGTCCGGGAAGACTTCCAGCTATCCGACCTATGGATCCGGGTGGCCCTCTACGCCAGCATCCTGATCGTGAGTCTTGTTTGTACGTACCTCCAGGCCATGATCCTGCAAAAGACGGGCCAGAAGATCCTCTCCGCGATCCGGGAGGATGTGTACACCCACATCACCTCCCTCTCCCACGCCCAGCTCAACGACATCCCCGTGGGCAAGCTGGTGACGCGAGTCAGCAACGACCCCAACGCCATCAGCTATATGTTCACCAACATCCTGGTGACCCTGGCGAAAAACATCATGGTGATCTTCGGCGTGCTGGGAGCCATGCTGCTGCTGAACTACGCCCTGACCCTGAGGGTGCTGTGCTTCGTGCCCTTCGTGGTGTTCTTCACGATCCTGTTCCGCCGGTTCTCCCGGAAGGCCCACCGCGGTGTCAGCGATGCCACCACGGACATCAACACCTACCTGTCCGAGAACCTGTCCGGCATGAAGATCACCCAGGTCTTCTGCCAGGAGGACCGGAAGATGGAGGAATTCACCGCCCGATCCCGGAAGCTGCAAAAGGCCAAGCAGGCCCGGATGTACGTCTTCGGCATCTTCCGGCCCATGGTGTATATGCTGTTCATCGCCTCCAACCTGACCCTGTTCTACCTGGGTGCCCGGGGCTATATCGAGGACTGGACCCTGCTGGGGCAGACCATCACCTCTGACGTGGTGGTGTCCTTCTATATGTATATCTCCAAATTTTTCAACCCCATCCAGACCCTGGCGGAGCAGTTCGATATGCTCCAGCGCTCCTTCGCCTCGGCGGAGAAGATCTTCACGATCCTGGACATGGTCCCGGAGGTGGTGGACGAAGAAGATGCCATGGATTTGGAGCGCATCGAAGGCAAGATCGAGTTCAAGAACGTCTGGTTCGCCTATAAAGAGGACCAGTGGGTGCTGAAAGACGTGTCCTTCACCGTAGAGCCCAAGCAGACCGTGGCCTTCGTCGGCTCCACCGGCTCCGGCAAGACCACTATCCTGGCCCTGATCTGCCGCAACTATGACATCCAGAAGGGCCAGATCCTGATCGACGGCATCGACATCAAGAAGATCAAGATCTCGTCTCTACGCCGCCATTTCGGCCAGATGCTCCAGGACGTGTTCCTGTTCTCCGGCACGATCCGCAGCAACATCGTCTTGCGCCAAGACTTCACGGACGATGCGATCCAGGAGGCCACCCACTACGTCAACGCCGACAGCTTCATCCGCAAGCTGGAAAAGGGCCTTGAGGAACCGGTGCGGGAGCGGGGCAACAATTTCTCCGCCGGTCAGCGTCAGCTCCTGTCCTTCGCCCGGACGATCATCCACCGTCCCTCGGTGATGATCCTGGACGAAGCCACCGCCAACATCGACACGGAGACGGAGCTTTTGATCCAGGATTCTCTGGAAAAGATGAAGAACATCGGCACCATGCTGATCGTAGCCCATCGCCTGTCCACGATCCAGCACGCCGACAACATCATCCTCCTGTCCCACGGCCAGATCCTGGAGCAAGGCACCCACCAAGAGCTCCTGAAACGAAAGGGCCGCTACCATCACCTCTACACCCTGCAATTCAATAAGCAGCAACTCTCTTAATTACACAGGGGACGGTTCTATGTGTGGTACCACACATAGAACCGTCCCCTGTGTTATCTACGCTGCGTTATCTCTCTTTCCTCAGCCGTTTCCAGACCCAACACATCGCCACCAGCGCCAACACACCGGTGACCACCCCAGCCGAGTCGATACCCACATCCACGATGCTGCAATACCGCCCGGGGGAAAAAACTTGGATCACCTCATCGACTCCCGCCGCCGCCACACCGCAGCCAACGGGATACGCGACCCACTGCCAACGCTTCGACACCCACATCCCGAACCGCCAGCACAGCAAGAAGCCCAGCACCGCGAACTCAGAAAAATGAGCGATCTTCCGCAAAATATGGATCCCCTCCGGCTTATCCAGAGGCAGAAAAGGCAGCAGGGTCCGCAGAAGCTCCCCCACCCAGCCACTGACTGCCCCAGAGGTCTCCCCGGGCATGATGGAGTTGCCCCAAATAAAAGCCAATATCAGTCCCAAAAGGCTCCAGCAAACCAGCTCTCGTCCCTTCGACCGCTTCAACATACCCAACACCTCCACTCATTTTCCCCATTATATCCCCTGGCCCACGCCCCTGTCAACACCGAGACGATGATCTACGGCTCCCCAAAAGCAACAGGACCGCCGAAGCGGTCCTGTTGTCCATCATCAGTCATACAGCGACGGCTCGTTCTCCAGGAACCATTCATACCGCTGCCTGGCCTGCTCCTCGCTGTCCGCGATCACCACGGTGTGCCATTCCATCTCCACATTATCGTAGATCAGCACCGCCAGGAAATCGGGGTCTTCCGGATAGACACAGTACTGGTAGCTGTAGTCGCAGAAATGCTCCACCGGATATTCCCGACCGGAATCTGTGGTCTCCATGTGGGTACACTTAGGAGTATACTCGATAAAGTAGAAGCCCTCTGCCTCCGTCACCACCGGGTCGCCGGAGATGGTGCCAGCCTCTGTCACAGGGAAGCCCAGCACCGACATCTCACCGGAGAACACATCGCTGCCATCAGTCTGTCCATCCACCTGGACCAGAGACGAGCCGATGCACTCCCCCGTCTCATCATTGAAAGCGTAACCCATTCCGCTGGTCTCCACGAACAGCTCCCCGCCGAACACCCGGATCCCGGGGCCTGTGAGCCACAGCTGCAAGCCGATGACCACCGCCAGCGCCACCACCAGCAGTACCACCAAACCGATCCAAATCCATCTGCTCTTCATAAAAGCACCTGCCTGTCGAAAAGATGCTATTACTATACCACGATCCGCAGGAAAATGGAACCACGAATTTCGCCCTTCCCCCCTGGGTCTCGTTATGGTCGGATCGTGGTGATCTGGAGGGGATTTTTGTCATATTTTCGGCGTTATTATCCCTTGATCATTATTGCTTTTTCCCACCATTCAGTGCTATAATAACGGTACATGAGCCTAACGCCGTGGGCGCGGGCAGAAAAATAATTAAGCGAGGTATATCGAAATGATCGCGTACGGAGATAACATCAAGATCTTCTGCGGCAATTCCAACCCCGAATTCGCCGAGACCGTCTGTAAGGAGCTGGGCCTTCCCATGGGCAAGAGCGTCGTGCGGACCTTCGCCGACGGCGAAGCCTCTGTCTCTCTGGAGGAGACTGTCCGTGGTGCCGACGTATTCCTGATCCAGTCCACCTGCAAGCCTGTCAACGACCATCTGATGGAGCTGCTGGTCATGATCGACGCCTGCCGTCGTGCCTCCGCCGGCCGGATCACCGCCGTGATCCCCTACTTCGGCTACGCTCGTCAGGACCGCAAGGCCAAGAGCCGCGATCCCATCTCCGCCAAGCTGGTGGCCAACATGATCACCGTGGCCGGTGCCGACCGTGTGCTGACCATGGACCTGCATGCCAGCCAGATCCAGGGCTTTTTCGACATCCCCCTGGACCACCTGCTGGGCGCCCCCTCCTTCGTGGAGTACTACCTGGATAAGTTCCCCGAGGACAAGTTCGACCATGATGAGTTCGTAGTGGTCTCCCCTGACGTGGGCTCCGTGGCCCGTGCCCGTAACTTCGCTCAGAAGGTCCATATGGGTCTGGCGATCGTGGACAAGCGCCGTCAGAGAGCCAACGAGTGCGAGGTCATGAACGTGATCGGCGACGTCAAGGGCAAGACCTGCATCCTGTACGACGACATGGTGGACACCGCCGGTTCCCTGTGTAACGCCGCCAACGCTCTGGTGGAGTTCGGTGCCAAGGAGGTCTATGCCTGCGCCACCCACGGTGTCCTGTCCGGCCCCGCCTACGACCGTCTGGAGAAGAGCGTCATCAAGGAGATGCTGTTCCTGAACACCATCCCCCAGTCCGGCAACACTCCCAGCGGCAAGGTCAAGTTCCTGGACGTGGCTCCCGTGTTCGCCCGTGCCATCGAGCATATCCACGGCAGCACCTCCATCGCCGACCTGTTCTAAGCGGTGTTTGGTAAGACTGGCGAAAGCTGGCTGATCGTGGGTCTGGGCAACCCCGGCAAGGAGTACGAGCGGACCCGGCACAACGCGGGCTTCCGTGCCATCGACCTTCTGGCCCAAAAGCTGGGCTGCAAGATCGATCGACTCAAGTACCAGGGACTGTACTGCCAGACGGTCTACGGCGGCAAAAAGTTGTTCCTTTTGAAGCCCCAGACCTATATGAACCTGTCCGGCCGCTCGGTGCTGCAGCTTTCTTCCTATTTTGGTATCCCGCCCCAGCGGATCATCGTCTTGTTCGACGACATCTCCCTTCCCCCCGGCCGCCTGCGGATCCGGGCGGATGGCTCCGCAGGCGGACACAATGGCATCAAGTCCATCATCGCGGAAGTAGGATCCCAGGACTTCCCCCGGGTGAAGATCGGTGTCGGCGGCAAAGCCCACCCAGATCAAGACCTGGCAGACCACGTCCTGTCCGGCTTCTCCGCCAAGGAAGAGAAGGACCTGATCTCCGCTCTGGAGCGCGCTGCCGACGCCGCCCTGACGATCTTAGAAAAGGGCGTCCCGGAAGCCGCCAACCGCTATAACGGTTCCACACCGTAAATATTGTAAAAACAACGGAAAGGGGGTACTGTACCCCCTTTCCGCATTGTCACGTGGAGCGAAATCAACCACGTTTTATGTAGGGAAAGGGCATGCCCTTTCCGATGCACTTGCTATGGCAAGTGCAAAAAAACGCATCTGCCGCGAATCGCATACGATTCACGGCGGAAAGGGCATGCCCTTTCCCTACGTATGGTACGATTCGTTTTGAACCCAAACCATCATCCCCCACACCATCTATCGAGGTGATCCCATGGAAAAACTACTCACCGCACTGGAAGCCATCCCGGAATACCGCACCCTGCTGACTGCCATGGAAGCGGGCCAGTCCGCCGCCGTCACCGGCATCGGGCAGATCAACCGCAGCCACATCATCGCCGCCCTGTCCCAGGGACAGGACCGCCCGATCGTGGCCATCTGCCAGGATGACATGGCCGCCAAGCGCTTGCAAGAGGAGCTAAAAAGCTTCCTGGGGGAAACAGCCCCCATCCTCCCCAGCCGGGAGCTGACGCTGTATGATACCGCCGTAGTCTCCCGCGCCTGGGAGCAGAAGCGCCTGCGCCAGCTGTTCGATCTGGGCAATGGTGCCACGCCTCCACAGATCATGAGCTGGGATGCCCTGAGTCAGCGCACCATGCCCAAAGACGTGCTTCTGCGCTCCGCCTTCACCCTGGAGACCGGCAAGGAATACCCCATGGAGGACCTGCTGCACCGCCTCACCGGCGCGGGCTACAGCCGCTGCGGCATGGTGGAGGGTCCCGGCCAGTTCTCTGTCCGTGGCGGTATCCTGGATGTGTACTCCCCCGCCGCCGACCAGCCCTTCCGTGCCGAGTTCTTCGGAGACGAGCTGGACACCATGGGCTATTTCGACCCCGCCACCCAGCGCCGGACGGAGAACATCGACCGTGTCACGATCCTCCCCGTAGGCGAGACCCAGCCCCGGCTCCACCCCAAGGGGATCGACGGTCTTTGCAAGGACATCGCTTCCATGATCGCCCGCCAGAAGCGCCGGAAGCATCCCAATGAGGCACTGATCACGACGCTTCAAAAAGATCTGGAAAAATACCAAAACGGCATCCAAAATCCTGCCTCCGACCGATATATGTCCCTGATCTACCCCGATAGTGCCAACGCCCTGGACCACATCCCCCAGGACGCTGTGATCGTCCTGTGCGACCAAAACAACCTGCGTCGCCGCTCAGGCACCCGAACGGAGGAGATGGGGATGCAGCTGGACTCCCTCCTGCAAGGGGGGATCCTGGCGGGAGAGCTGTGCGATTTCGTCACCCAGTGGGAAGACTTCTGCGCCCAGCTTACCGGACGCACCGTCATCTATATGGACGCCTTCGGCGGCAGCTCCTATCCTGAGGAGAACCGCCCCAAGCACCTGCTGCCCATCACCGCCAAGCAGCTGCCCAGCTACGGCGGCAGCATGGACACCGCCATCGCTGACCTGACCCACTACCAGAAGCAGGAGTTCTCCAGCCTGGTGCTATGCGGCTCCCGGCGGCGGGCAGAGCTGCTGCAGGAGGCCCTGCGGGCGAAAAACCTGTCCGCCTTCCTGTGCATCCCCCTGGACACCATGCCCAAGCCCGGCCAGATCCTCCTCACCGAGGGGACCCTGCCCTATGGCATGGAGTACCCGGATGCCCACCTGGCGATCCTGACGGAAGGTCAGTTGATCGCCAAGCGGGAGGCCCGCCCCCAGAAAACGAAAAAGTCCGCCACAAACCGGCAAAAGCTGAACTCCTTCACCGACCTCTCCCCTGGCGACCTGGTGGTCCACGAGAACTACGGCATCGGCCGCTTCGTGGCCATGGAGCGGATCCGGGTGGACGGGGCGATCAAGGACTATATCAAGATCGCTTACCAGGGCTCCGATACCCTCTTCGTCCCCGCCACCCAGCTGGACATGGTGGGCAAATATATCGGCGGCGGTGGCGAGGATGCCAACGTGAAGCTGAACAAGATCGGCTCCGGGGCCTGGGAGAAGACCAAAGCCAAGGCCCGGAAAGCCGCCAAGGACATGGCGGGTGAGCTGATCAAGCTCTACGCCGCCCGAAAGCGGCAGGAGGGCTTCGCCTTCGCCGCCGACTCCCCCTGGCAGAAGGAGTTCGAGGACAATTTCCCCTACCCTGAGACCGACGACCAGCTGCGCTGCATCGCCGAGATCAAGGGGGACATGGAATCCCCCACCCCCATGGACCGTCTGCTGTGCGGCGACGTGGGCTTCGGCAAGACCGAAGTAGCCCTCCGTGCCGTCATGAAGGCGGTGATGGACGGTAAGCAGGTGGCGATCCTGGTCCCCACCACGGTCCTTGCCCAGCAGCACTACCAGACCGCCATCTCCCGGTTCCGTGGCTTTCCTGTGAACATCGACGTGCTAAGCCGCTTCCGCTCCCCCAAGGAGCAGCAGCGTACCGTGCAAAACCTCCGGGCAGGCTCCGTGGACCTGATCATCGGCACCCACAAGCTGCTGCAAAAGTCCATCCAGTTCAAAGACCTTGGCCTTCTGATCGTGGACGAGGAACAGCGCTTCGGCGTCAGCCATAAGGAGCGGCTGAAGGAGATCGCCAAGGGCGTGGATGTCCTGACCCTCTCCGCCACTCCGATCCCCCGGACATTGAACATGGCCCTTTCCGGCATCCGGGATATGTCCACCATCGAAGCGCCCCCCTCGGACCGCTACCCGGTGCAGACCTTCGTCATGGAACATTCAAACGCCATCATCGACGACGCGATCCGCCGTGAAGTGGAGCGTGGCGGCCAGGTCTACTACCTGCACAACCGCACCGAGACCATCGACCAGTGCGCGGGAGCCCTGCGCCGCCGGATCCCCGGGCTCAACGTAGCCGTGGCCCACGGTCAGATGGGCGAGGATGCGCTGGGGGACGTGATGCAGTCCATGGCCGACGGTGATATCCAGGTCCTGGTGTGTACCACCATCATCGAGACTGGCCTGGACATCCCCAACGCCAACACATTGATCATCGAGAACGCCGACCGCTTCGGTCTGTCCCAGCTCCACCAGCTGCGGGGCCGGGTAGGCCGCTCCACCCGCCACGCCTACGCCTACTTCACCTACAAGCCCGATAAGAACCTGACGGAGATCGCAGAGAAGCGCCTCTCCGCCATCCGGGACTTCGCCGAGTTCGGCTCTGGCTTCAAGATCGCCATGCGCGATCTGGAGATCCGTGGCGCGGGCAACCTCTTAGGTGCTGAGCAGTCGGGCCACATGATGAGCGTGGGCTACGATATGTATTTGAAGCTGCTGGACGAAGCCGTCCTGGAAGAACGAGGCGAGAAGCCCAGAGAGCCGGACTGCACCGCGGATCTCAACGTCACCGCTAACGTGGACCCGGAATACGTCTCCCGCGGCGAGGAACGGATGGACCTGTACCGCCGCATGGCGGCAATCCGCAGCCCGGAGGATGCCGACGACCTCCTGGACGAGATCGTGGACCGCTACGGCGAGCCCCCCAAGGGCGTGCTGAACCTGATCGACATCGCCCTGCTCCGTGCCCAGGCCCGGAAAGCCGGCATCAAGGACATCCGTCAAAAGGCAGGCGACGTGTTCTTCACCATGACGGGCCTGAACTTCGAAGCGGTCAGTCGTGCCTGCGCCGATCCCGACTACAAAAATCGTCTTAGCTTCGTAGCCACCGCCAAGGAACCCACCCTGCGTCTGAAGCTCAGCTCCGGGGTGGACAGTCTGAAGCAGTCCAAGGTGTTCATCGAACGCTATGGAAAATGCCTTGAATCGTGAATAAATCATCAATTTTCTTATGGATATCGCAGTTTTTCGTCACGAAGCGTTGCAATCCCGAAAACTTGTGCTACAATGATGATGACGTTGCGGCCCTGAGCCGCGCATGAAAGGAGCCGATCCTTACTATGGGAAAATATGAAGCCGACCGGAGGGGATCCTCCCGGGAACAGGCCGAAGTAGATAAGGCCTACCACAAAATGACCGACTCCGCCACCCGGAAGCATCCCACTGCCCAGCAGATCGCTTCCCGGCGGAAAGCAATGAAGAAGCAAAAGATCACGATCATCGTCTGCTGCAGCATCCTGGCGGTGCTGCTGATCGCACTGATCTGCGGACTGATCCTGTCCTCCTGCCAGCCGGAAGACGATGGCAAGATCCTTCCCCATGTCTACGCCGCTGGGATCGACCTGGGCGGTATGACCAGGGACGAGGCTGCCAACGCCCTCCACCTGGTCACCGATAAGACCTTCACCCAGAAGGACATGGTGATCGGCCTGCCTGATGGCCAGCTTACCCTGTCCCCCGCCCAGACGCAAGCCAGATTGGACGTGGAGGCGGTGGTGGAGGCTGCTTACAGCTATGGCCGTGGCGGCTCTGCCCAGGACCTGGAGACAGCCCGCAAGAATGCGGCGAACACCAGCCATACCATCGCCCTGCTGCCCTACCTCACCTTGGACCTTGACTACATCCAAAGCAGCATCCAGACCTTCTGCGACACCTTTGGCAGCCAGCTGTCCCAACCCACCGCCCAGCTGGAGGGCTACCGCCCCGCCTACGACCCGGAGCATCCGGACCTGGCGGTGGAGCATCAGACACTGGTGATCGTCATGGGCACCCCGGACTACGCCATCAGCGCCAGCAAGGTCTATGACCAGGTCCTGGATGCCTACAGCCTGAACCAGTTCGTCGTCACCTATGATGCCCCCACCCTGACCGAGCCTACCGTCCCCAGCGCCCAGGAGCTGTTCCAGAAATTCTGCGTCAGCCCCGAAGACGCCACCATCGACAGTGTCACCTTCGAGGTGACCCCCGAGGTCTATGGCTACGGCTTCGATGTGGAGAGCCTGCAGCGGCAACTGGACACGGCAGAGTACGGCCAGACCATCCAGGTCCAGCTGGGCTTCATCATGCCGGACATCACCGCCAAGGACCTGACCTCCACGCTGTTCCGTGACACCCTGGCGATCCACACCCTGGCCAACCCCTCCGGCAATTCCACCGAGCGGGACGTGAACCTGGACCTGTCCGCCATGGCGATCGACGGCATCGTGATCAAGGCCGGCGAGGAATTCTCCTTCAACAACGCCATGGGCCGCCCCACTGCCCAGAAGGGCTACCTCCACGTCACCGAGATGCGGGACGGCAAGCTCACCGACGTCCTGGGCGGCGGCGTCAGCCAGACTGCTTCGGCCCTGTACTACTGCGCGCTGCTGGCGGACCTGGACATCCTGGAGCGCCACAGCAACGAATACGCCGTAGAGTATACCCGCCTGGGTCTTGACGCCTTCGTGGACTGGGGCATCCGAGATCTGCGCCTGCGTAACAACACCGGCGCCCCCATCCGGATCATCGCCTCCGCCAACGGCAGTGAGGTCACCGTCAAGCTGCTGGGTGAGGACGACAAGCAATACACCGTCCAGATCAACGCGGAAGTGGTGGGCGAGACCGCCCCGGAGACGATCGTCCAGGTGGTATCCAAGGACAATATCTACGACTATACCGACGGTCAGATCCTCCAGGAGGGTGTCACCGGCTACGAGGTCCAGACCTCCATCGACAAGATCGAGGAGCATTCCGGCCGCCTGATCTCCTCCACCCTGGTGGACACCTCCACCTATAAGAAGCAGGATCAGATCATCGTCCAGATCGAAGACAACGCGCCTCCCACCGATCCCACGGAGGAAAGCGTCCCTGACGATCCCAGCGAACCGACAGAAGAGACCCAGACCGACCCCACCGAGACCACCAGCTTCTTCGATATCTTCTTCCCCTGACATAACGAAGGCCTGCTGCACAGCGCAGCAGGCCTTCTTCCTTCAACTTGCCAAATGCTCCGTCAGGAACCCCCCTACGGCTGCTTCATACCGCTTGGGATCTTCCATATAGCACATCCCGTGGGCAGCCTTTGGGAAGGTCTCCAGACGGACCCTGTCGCCACAGCCTTCCTGGATCTGGCGGCTCATATCACAGGGGACGAACCGGTCGTCCTCCCCATGGAGCAGCAGCACCGGCAGGCGGGTCTTCCTCACCGACTCCACGGCGCTGACGCTCCCCAGACGGAACCTGCCATAGATCAGCGCCCCCAGGGAGCAGAACACACCGCAGGGCTTCGCCGGCAGCCCCGCATCCGCCGCCACCCGGCAAATGATCTCCCGGGGCGAGGAATAGGGGCAGTCTGCCACCACGGCCCGTACCGTCTCAGGAAGCTCCATATCCGAGGCCATCAGCACCGTGGCCGCCCCCATGGACACCCCCACCAGCACCAGCTGGGTCTGATCTCCGAACCGCTCACGGGCATACTGGCACCAGCGCTGGCAATCCTTCCGTTCCCGCACGCCAAAGGAGATCGTGCTTCCCTCGCTGCTGCCATGGGCCCGTTGGTCCACCAGCAGCACATTATGTCCCAGCTTGAAGGCCAGAGGTGCGCCGCCGCACAGGTCCCGCATAGCGCTGCCCCGATAGCCGTGGAACTGGATCTGCACCGGTGCCCCATCAGCCACATGATAGTACCGCCCAAACAGCTTCTTCCCATCATAGCTTCGCACCTCCACCTTTTCAAAGGGCATCGCATAAAGCTTATCGATACAGTTTTTCAGATGCTCCCGATGATGGTCATATTGCTCCCCGGAGGGCAGGAGATGATAGTCCCCCGACCGTGGTTCCGGCACGAAGAACGCCACCCGAAAGGCATAGTACGCCCCCAAAAAGACCGCCACCAGCAATGCTCCAATGATGATGAATGCCAGGATCATCCCTTCTCCTCCCCAGAAAACACTCGACAAGATCCCCCGCAGGGTGTATAATCACTAATTGATGACTAATGTATCACGATCACGACTTCACGTCAAGAAACGAGGTAGCCCCATGTCCATCCACTATATCCTGTTCGACCTGGACGGGACCCTGCTCCCCATGGATCAGGACCGATTCATCAAAGCATATTTCGGCGGCCTGGTCCGCAAGCTCGCGCCCCACGGCTATGAGCCGGAGAAGCTGATCGACGCCATCTGGACCGGCACCGGTGCCATGGTGAAGAACGACGGCAGCCGTACCAACGAGGAAGCCTTCCGGGCCCATTTCGCCACCATCTTCGGTGAAGATGCCCGGAAGGATGAGCCCAAGTTCGAAGAATTTTATAGCACCGACTTCCAGCAGGTCCAGCAGGTCTGCGGCTTCGACCCCAGAGCCGCTGAGACGATAGCCAAGCTCAAAGAAATGGGCTTCACCCTGGCCCTGGCCACCAACCCGATCTTCCCCGCCATCGCCACCCAAAGCCGGATGCGCTGGGCAGGCCTCCAGGAGACGGACTTCCAGTTCTACACCACCTATGAGAACAGCTCCTACTGCAAGCCGGACCCGAGATACTACCGCCAGGTGCTGGAAAAGCTGGGCGCCCGCCCGGAAGAATGCCTGATGGTGGGCAACGACGTCACCGAAGACATGGTAGCTCAGACTCTGGGGATGCAGGTCTTCCTCCTGACCGACTGTTTGATCAATAAGGGAGCCAAGGACATCTCCGCCTGGCCCCACGGCAGCTTCGACGCTCTCATGGAGCATATCCAAAACCTGTAACGATCATACCTCAAAAGTAAGGGCCTGATGCGCGGATCTTCGCATCAGGCCCTTATCCTATGTACATTACTTGAACAGCTGCTCCCGGCAGTATTTGATGATCGAGCTTCTGGTGATGATCCCGATGAAAGCATCCTTGTCATCCACCACCGGCACGAAATTCTGGGTGCTGGCCCGATCCACCAGATCTTTCATAGAGGTGGTGACCCGGACAGGGATATTGTCTCTGCGGCGGGAGATCTCCATGATCTTCCGGGCTTCCGCCTGGCGCATATCCATATAACACATATTCTTAAGCCCCCACAGAAGGTCTCCCTCTGTGAGCGTCCCCCGGTATTCGCCCCTCCGGCTGAGGATCGGGAGCGCCGCGAATCCGGCGGACTCCATTTTTTCAAGTGCTTGCCTCAAGGTATGATCGTCATATACATAGGCGCACATGGCCTTCGGTGTCAGAAAAAATAAGATGTTGTTCATAGCCACTCCTTCGCTGCGTCATGTCGGGCAGCGTGACCGCGCTGCCTCACTGATATTATAGCACAAATCAGCGAAGATAGCATGAGAAAATATTGTAAACAAAGTCTAACCCCTGCCGAAAATTTCGGCAGGGATCTGTGCATTTTGTATGATCAGCACTTCGGCATGAAGGGGGTGCAGTCCAACGTAGCGAAATAGTCGGCGGGCGTCTCCGCACGGCGGATGAGCTGGAAGCTCCCATCCTCCTTCAGCAGGACCTCCGCGGAGCGGAGCTTGCCGTTGTAGTTGTAGCCCATGGAATGCCCGTGGGCGCCGGTGTCGTGGATCGCCACGATATCCCCGATCTGGACCTCCGGCAGGCTGCGCTCGATGGCGAACTTGTCGTTGTTCTCACACAGGCCGCCGGTGACATCATACACATGATCCAAGATCGCGTCCTCCTTGCCCAGCACCGTGATGTGGTGGTACGCCCCATACATGGCAGGACGCATCAGATCCGCGGCGCAGGCATCCAGGCCCACATACTCTCGGTAGATGTGCTTCTGGTGCAGCACCGTAGCGATCAGGTGACCGTAGGGTGCCAGCATGAACCGGCCCAGCTCCGTGAAGATCGCCACATCACCCATCCCGTTGGGGACCATGATCTGCTCATAGCGCTGCCGCACGCCCTCACCGATGATTGCGATGTTGCAGCAGGGCTGCTCCGGACGGTAATCCACACCGATGCCGCCGGACAGGTTCACGAAGGAGATATGGGCGCCGGTGGCATTACGCAGCCGCACCGCCAGCCGGAACAGGTTGGAGGCCAGCTCCGGATAGTACTCGTTGGTGGTGGTGTTGGAAGCCAGGAAGGCGTGGATGCCGAAGTGCTTCACGCCCAGCTTCTGGAGGCGGGCGATGGCCCCCGCCATCTGATCCTCAGTCATGCCGTACTTAGCGTCCCGGGGCATATCCATGATGGTGTTGCTGATGGTGAAGGAGCCGCCGGGGTTGTAGCGCAGGCACACCGTCTCCGGCATCTGGTCCACCAGCTTCTCCAGGAAATCCACATGGGTGGCATCATCCAGATTGATGTAAGCACCCATATCGTAAGCCTTCTTCATGTCCAGCTCCGGGGTAACGTTGGAGGAGAACATCACGTCATGGCCGGTGACGCCCACCGCCTCCGCCAGCAGCAGCTCGGTATAGCTGGAGCAGTCACAGCCGCAGCCCTCTTCCTTCAGCACCTGCAGGATATGGGGATTCGGCGTGGCCTTCACAGCGAAATACTCCCGGAACCCCTGGTTCCAGGCGAAAGCCGCCTTCAGCGCTCTTGCGTTGGCCCGGATACCGGCCTCGTCATAAACATGGTACGGAGTGGGGATCTTCTCAGCGATCTCCCTGGCCTTCTCCAGGGTGATGAACGGTGTCTTCTTCATTTCTTGATCCTTCTTTCAAATAAAAATGCCCCATGTCATAGACAAAGGGCATACACATAGCACATACACCCCACGTCAGCACTCCACCCAGATCGGGTGACAGTCCTGCGCATATTCTGCGCAGGCCCAGGAAGACACGCTTGGCGGCGCGAGCTTCCTTCGGCGGTGGCCCCTTTCCTTCTCCGGCGTTCGCCTGACCGGAGGGTACTGATGGACACCGCGACCTCAGCCATGGTTTTCTTATGGAATCGTAGCAGAAAAAGGCTGTTTTGTCAACATTTATTTCACATTCTACTGGGCATCCTCCTGAAAGTAGACTTTCTGCACCAAAATATAGTTCCATTCTACCGCCCTTTATGGTATAATGACCGCATCTTTCCGAAAGGCGGCATCCCTTATGAAAAAAAGGACCAAACTATCCGACCGGACCCTTCCCAATTATACCCGCGGCGAGGAGATCATGAACATGGTCACCCACATCGTCGGCGGTGCCCTGGGCATCACAGCCGTGACCCTGTGCGTGATCTTCGCTGCGCTGAAGGGCAATGTATACGGCGTGGTGGGCTCCGCGATCTTCGGCGGCTTCATGATCGCCACCTATACCCTCTCCAGCGTCTACCACGGTCTGCTCCCCGGCACCGGTAAGAAAGTGCTGCAGATCCTGGACCACTGCATGATCTACACCCTGATCGCAGGCTCCTATACCGTGGTGGCCCTGTCCGCCCTGCGGCCTCTGTACCCCACGCTAGGCTGGGGGATGTTCGCGTTCCAGTGGATCCTGGCAGCCCTGTGCATCACCCTCAACGCGATCGATCTGAAAAAGTACAAGATCTTCTCCCATATCTGCTACATCTTCATGGGCTGGGCGATCCTGCCCTTCATGCCCCAGACCATCGAAGCACTGACCATGCCCGGCTTCTGGCTGCTGCTCCTGGGCGGCATCAGCTACTCCGTGGGAGCGATCCTCTACGGTATCGGCTCCAAGAAGCGCTGGATGCACTCCGTGTTCCACATCTTCGTCGTCCTGGGCAGTCTCCTCCAATTCCTCTGCGTCCTCTTCTATGCCATCTGACGCACGCTTCCTCCGTTGGTCATCGTAGATCATCGTCTAGCGTACCAGGCGCTGATTTTCCCACATCCCCTTTTCAAAACCTCCAAAACGTGGTATAGTATATCTGATCAATAAAAAAACGGAGGTCGAATACCATGGCAAACAAATACGCAGGCACCCAGACCGAGAAGAACCTGATGGCCGCCTTCTCCGGCGAGTCCGAGGCCCGGAACAAGTATACCTACTTCGCTTCCAAGGCCAAGAAGGAGGGCTACGAGCAGATCGCCGCCCTGTTCCTGAAGACCGCGGACAACGAGAAGGAACACGCCAAGATGTGGTTCAAGGAGCTGCAGGGCATCGGCGACACCGCCCAGAACCTGGCTTCCGCCGCTGCCGGTGAGAACTACGAGTGGACCGATATGTACGACGGCTTCGCCAAGACCGCCGAGGCTGAGGGCTTCCCGGAGCTGGCCGCCAAGTTCCGCCTGGTGGCCGAGATCGAGCGTCACCACGAGGAGCGCTACCGTGCATTGCTTAAGAACGTAGAGACCGCCCAGGTCTTCGCCAAGAGCGAGGTCAAGGTGTGGGAGTGCCGCAACTGCGGTCACATCGTGGTAGGCACCGAAGCCCCCGAAGTCTGCCCCACCTGCGACCATCCCCGCAGCTACTTCGAAGTCCACGCCGAGAACTACTGATCCATGACCAAGAGGTGACCACCATGGCGAAAGAGATATGCTCCATCTGCGGTCGTTCCACCGGTGTCATCGGCCGTATCCGTCTTGCGGGAGGCATCTGCATCTGCGAGGACCACACCCTGCAGGACCAGGCGATCAGCCAGTTCGACTATGGCGCTTTGTCTCTGGAGGACTTCTATCGCCACCAGCGGCAGCTGGTCCTGGGCACCAGACTCTGGGAACGTATCTTCGTCCCCCTGGCAGACACCATCCTGGTAGATGAAAAACTGCAATATTTCGGGGCCAACGATACCATGGTGGTATCCCCATCCACCGGACTGGTGGCATTCACCAGGCACTGGGGAAAGAGCATATTCTCCAAAACCTCCGTGGTAGCCAGCGTCCATCGTCTGGCAGACCTGTACAGCTACAGTCTTGGCCGCCGGGAGGTCCGCAACCACGAAGGCACCTTCATCATCCACTCCTTCACCCTGATCTTCCACACCGCCGACGGGATCTTCCGATATTCTCAGGACATGAAGTCCTACGATGAATGTCGTCGTCTGGCCCCGGCCCTCAACTACTGCCTTGGCCTGGGCGACGATGGTCCCAAGCTCCCCGCCCCTGCCCCCTCCATGATCCAGAAGCTCTTCGGTACCCGCAAACTGCCCGCGCCCCCTATCTGGGGAGACCGGCAGACCCTCGCCGCCAGAGCCGACAAGACCCTGTCCGCGATCATCTGATATCAAAAAGCAGCCGCCACATCCGTGCAATGTCACTTAGTTAAGGAAAGGTACGCACCGCAAGCCTCCCCTTTGAGGGGAGGTGGGCCGCCGAAGGCGGCTCGGAGGGGTGTGTGATCAGCGCAGCTGATCACCAAAAGCGTGCTATGCACGCTTTTGGAAACCCCT
>JAFTKE010000025.1 GCA_017456045.1 Oscillospiraceae bacterium | reverse complement strand
GCCGATCTTGGTCTGGAACATCAGGTTAAAGTTACGGATGGAGGTGAAGTGATGCTTGCCGCAGACGGGGCAGACCACGTCCTCGTGTTCTTCGATAAAGGCGTTCATTTCCTTGGTGTCCATCGCGTCCACATTGACCTGCTTGCCGGACTCGGAAGCGGAGATCAGCTGGTCTGCGCGCTGACGGGAGCCGCAGCCCTTGCAGTCCACCAGAGGATCGGAGAAGGAGCCCACGTGACCGGTGGTGACCCAGGTCTGGGGGTTCATGATGATGGCGGCATCCAGGCCAACGTTGTAGTCAGACTCCTGGACGAACTTCTTCAGCCAGGCCTTCTTGACGTTGTTCTTGAACTCCACACCCAGGGGGCCGTAGTCCCAGGAGTTGGCCAGACCGCCGTAGATCTCGGAGCCTGCGTAGACGTAGCCACGGTTCTTGCACAGGTTCACGATCATATCCAAAGTCTTTTCGCTGTTTTTCATGGTATTTCCTCCAAAGTTTGGATGATTTTATCTAGCATCATATTATACATGGCTTTATAGGGTAAATCAAGTGTTTTGTTTTATCCTCGTCTTCTGTAGGGGAGGGTCTTGCCCCTCCCTTACTACGCTGACTGTGGTCTCTATCGTAGGGAAAGGGCACGCCCTTTCCGCCGCGAATCGTTTTCGATTTGCGGCATCATACCGTATCCATATGATTTATGTGCCCTTGCAAAGCAAGGGCACCGGCGTGGGCATGCCCACGCCCTACATGTAGATACACATTACGATAGATGCGTTACTCTTCCGCCACGTTCTCCGGGCCCAGGTCGGCGGCCATGAGATCGTAGATCCGGTCGGCGATCTGGGCGGTGGTGATGCCGGTCAGCTCCTCCGGGGCGATCACCTCCAGCACGTTCAGTGCCACGTCGGTGTGCTTCAGCTTGGGCAGGTTGGGCAGCACGTGGCGGGTGCCCTTCAGGGTACACACCACGATCGGCACCTTGGCCTTCTGGGCGATCTTGAACACGCCGGGGCGGAAATGATGGAGCTTCTTATCCTCGTGGATATAGCCCTCCGGGAAGACACCGATGGAGGCCTTGTCCTCTTTCAGGATATCGATGCACTTGATGATGGTCTTCAGGGCCTCCCGGTCGTTCTCCCGGTCGATCAGCTGGCAGAGGATCTTGTGCATCATGGGACCCACCACGAACATATCCTTGTTCTCTTTCTTGGAGATGAATGCCACCTGGTGTCCGGCGAAGGCCCCCAGCAGGACGACGGGGTCGGCCAGAGAGCAGTGGTTGCACACCAGCAGGAAGCGGCCATGGTTGGGCACCTTCCCCAGCCCTTTGACCTTGACGTCGATCCGCAGCACCGGCAGCACTGAGGTGACGATCTGCTCGATCATCCAGCGGTAGTGGGGGTCGTCCCGCTCCTGCTCCTTGTCCTGGTCCACCCGCTTGCACAGGATCAGCAGGTAGCAGAACGCCAGGGCGCACAGCACCAGGAAAAAGCCCAGGGCGATCATGGGATACGCCCACAGCCACACATAGCTCTCAAACAGACCGCAGGCCACCCCCACGATCCCCGCCAGCACCATAGCCAGCATGAACAAAAAACGGATCAGCATCCAAGATCCCTCCATGATCTATGTAGGATAAAGCACCACCTCTGTAGGGGAGGGTCTTGACCCTCCCTAAATGTTGCAACTACTGAGCTGTAATGTTAGGGAGGGTCGAGACCCTCCCCTACAGAGGTGTCGTTTATTATCGACAGGCCTCCATTATACCCCATCATTTATCTGTAAACAAGTAGTTTTTTTCTTCGGGAGGGTAGAAATCCAGGGTGAAGGCTGTTATAATATGTTATTAGTGAAGAGATCGATCAAGATAGAAAGGAACCGATCATATGGGCTTATCTGCTTCCGCTCCCTGGGTGAGATTTTACGGCAACACCCCTGCTTCCATCGATTATCCCCATACTACCATGTACCAGCAGCTTTCCGATACCGCTAAGCGGTATCCCGATAACATCGCATACAATTTCATGGGGAAGGATACCACCTTCCGGTCGTTCCTGGATCGGATCGACGCTGCTGCCAAGGGCCTGGTCGCCATGGGCCTGCGCCGGGGCGACAGGATCACCATCTGCATGGCCAATACCCCCCAGGCGCTGGACTGCTTCTATGCCTGCAACCGGATCGGGGTGATCCCCAACATGATCCACCCCCTGTCCGCCGCCAAGGAGATCGCGTTCTATCTGGATTTCTCCAAGTCCAAGGCGATCTTGACTCTGGATCAGTTCTACGGCAAGGTGGCTTCCATCCTGCCGGAGTTGAAAGCGCCTTGTCAGATCTTGATCGCCAAGATCGCAGACGAGCTGCCCTTCCCCCTGAGTCTGCTGTATCCCCTGACCAAGAACGCTCGGGCGGTGGAGAAGCTGCCCAAGACCGGCTACACGCTGTGGTATGACATGGTGGCGGCCGGAAAGGATGCGGTCCTGCCCGCCGACGAGGGCAAGTACGACGACTGCGGCGCGATCCTCTATTCCGGCGGCACCACCGGCACCACCAAGGGCATCCAGCTTTCCAACCTGAACTTCAACGCACTGGGCTTGCAGACCATCGCCGCATCCGGCTTCGGCAGCGTGGCGGGGATGAAGATGCTCTCCATCATGCCTGTGTTCCATGGCTTCGGTCTTGGCATCGGCATCCACACCGCCCTGATCGGGGGCGCTACCTGCATCCTGATCCCCCAATTCAGCGTGAAGGTCTATGCTGAGACGGTCCTCAAGCGCAAGCCTGAGCTGATCCCCGGCGTGCCTACGCTCTTCGAAGCCCTGCTGCGGGCGGAGGGCCTGCAAAAGGCGGATCTGAGCTTCCTGAAGGGCATCTTCTCCGGCGGCGACAGCCTGTCCCCGGAGCTGAAAAAGAAGGTGGATACCTTCCTGAAGGAGCACGGCTGCACCGAGCAGATCCGGGAGGGCTACGGCACCACCGAGTGCGTCACCGCCTCCTGCCTGACCCCCAAGGATTATGCGCGCAGCGGGTCCATCGGTGTCCCCTTCCCGGATACCTTCTATAAGATCGTGAAGCCCGGCACCACTGAGGAGCTGCCTGCCAACCACGAGGGCGAGATCTGCCTGTCCGGCCCCACTGTGATGCTGGGCTATATGGATAACCCCGAAGAGACCAAGAACACCCTGCGTCCCCATGGCGATGGCCGGATCTGGCTCCACACCGGCGACCTGGGCCACATGGACGAGGATGGCTTCGTCTACTTCCGCCAGCGACTCAAGCGGATGATCATCTCCTCCGGCTACAATATCTACCCCTCCCCGCTGGAGAACATCATCGACGGCCATGAGAAGGTGCTGCTGTCCTGTGTGATCGGTGTCAAGGATCCCTACCGGGTCCAGCGGGTGAAGGCCTATGTGGTGCCCATGCCCGGCATCGAGCCCACCGAGGCGCTGAAGCAGGAGCTTTTGGACTACTGCTCCCAGCATATCGCCAAATACGCCATGCCCAGAGAACTGGAGTTCCGCACGGAGCTGCCCAAGACCCTGGTGGGCAAGGTGGCCTATCGGGTGCTGGAGGAAGAGGCCAACGCCAAGGAGTCTGCCCAGTGAAAAAGCGGATCTGGGAGCTGGACGCCCTGCGGGGGCTGTGCATCCTGGGGGTGCTGGCGGTCCATCTGGTCTACGACCTGGTGGAGCTGTTCCGCATCCTCCCCTGGGAGTACCCGGACTGGTTCTCCCTTCTGAAAAACTGGGGCGGTGTGATCTTCCTGATCATCTCCGGCACCTGCGTGACCCTGGGCTCCCATCCGGTACGGCGGGGCGCGATCGTCTTCGGCTGCGGGATGCTGTGTACGCTGGTGACCTGGACCATGACCGTCACCATGGGGTTCCACCATTCTTTGTCGATCTGGTTCGGTGTGCTCCACTGTCTGGGCATTTGTATGCTGCTGTGGCCGGTGTTCAAGAGGTCGCCCTGGTGGGCGCTGGCGGTGATCGGCGTGGTCCTGGTGGCCTTGGGCTTCTGGGTGGATGGTCTGGTGGTGGATGCTCCCTGGCTGATCTTCCTGGGGCTGAAATACCCCGGCTTCGCCACCTCTGATCATTTCCCACTGCTGCCCCATCTGGGATTCTTCCTGCTGGGCAGCGTGGTGGGCAGGACCCTCTACAGCAAGAAAGAGAGCCTGCTGCCCTGGGCCTCCCCGAAAAATATCCTGGTCCGCAGCCTGAGCTTTTGCGGACGCCATTCCCTTTGGATCTACCTGCTGCACCAGCCGGTGCTGTATGGTATCTGCTCTATATTCTTTCAATGACCCTGGAGGCACGTTTCCATGAAAAAGATCCTGAGACCTAAGTACCTGCCCTTCCTGCCCCTGGTGACGGGACTGCTGGGCTTCCTCCTTCGGCTGCTGATCCTGGGCACCGGGACCGATGGCGATGGACTGTACCCCCCGCAGCCGGTGGCCTGGGGGCTATACTGGGCCATGTCCGTCGCGTTGCTGGTGACGGTGGTGGCTCTGAGCCGTCGGCTGAAATATGCCGGGACCTTCGAAGATAATTTCCCCCCCTCTCTGATCGCAGCCATCGGCAGCGGTCTGGCGGCGGTGGGTCTGCTGGCGGGCGCGCTGCCGTACTTCTCCGGCACCATGGATATGCTGGCGACGCTCACCGGCTACAGCGGTGTCTTGGCTGCGGTGTGCATGGCAGTGGTGGCGCTGGCTCGGCACCAGGGGAAGCCTCCTTTCTTCCTGTGCCATGTGGGCGTGAGCCTGCATATGGCGTTGCGGATCTTCGATAGCTGCAGGGCATGGAGCAATGAGACGCAGCTGAGCCAGTTCTTGCCGACGTTCCTGGCGATGGTGTGCGTGATGCTGGCGGCTTACCATCTTTCTACCTTCGATGTGGGCCTGGGATCCCGGCGCACCAGTTTGCTGTGGAGCCTGCTGGCGGTGCATTTCAGTATCACTGCCCTGGCAGGCCAGACGGAGCTGGTGTTGTTCGGTACCATGGCGATCTGGCTGCTGACCAACCTGTGCAGTCTGCGGAAGCTGAAGGCCCCGGAAGCACCGGCCGATCCTCAGGAGCCGGAAACGACCCCGGATGACAAGCCCTCCGTCAGTGATATGACCATGGATGAGCTGAACGACTGGCTGGACCAAAAGTGACGCTGTTAGTTCGTTGATCGGACCACCACCCCAATGAAAGGAGGAAGCCCTATGCGGTTCCCGCAGGATGTTGCATACTGTATCGAAGCGCTGGAAGGGGCTTCTTATCCTACCTACGCCGTGGGCGGCTGTGTCCGGGATCATCTGATGGGGCTGCAGCCCCACGACTATGACCTTTGCACCGCCGCCACGCCGGAGCAGATCCAGAAGGTCTTTTCCGGGCATGGGATGGTCCTTGCGGGGCTGAAGCATGGCACCGTGGGGGTGATCCTCTCCGGCGGGGTGGTGGAGATCACCACCTTCCGCACCGAGGAGGGCTACTCCGATGGCCGCCACCCGGATCATGTCCGGTTCGTCACCTCCATCCAGGAGGATCTGGCCCGGCGGGACTTCACCATCAACGCCATGGCCTTCTCTCCCACCAGGGGATTGGTGGATCCCTTCGGCGGCAATGAGGATCTGGAAAGGCGGATCTTGCGGGCGGTAGGCGACCCGGAAAAGCGGTTCCGGGAGGATGCGCTGCGGATCTTGCGGGGCGTCCGCTTCGCGGTCCGGTTCGGTCTGGAGCCGGAGGAAGAGACGAAGAGGGCCATGGACGACTTGGCTGGTCTGATGGATGGGCTTGCCAGGGAACGGGTCTTCGATGAGTTATGTAAACTTCTGCCGTTGGTGGATGCCCAGGACCTGATCCGGTACGCACCGGTGATCCTCCAGCCGATCCATGAGCTGGGAAACGCCGTGGGCTTCGATCAGCGTTCGCCCCACCATGCGTACGATCTGTACACGCACATCGCCCATGTGACTGGGGCGGTCCCGCCAGATCTGGCCCTTCGCTGGGCAGCGCTGCTCCACGATGTGGGCAAGGTCCCTTGTTTCACACTGGATGAGAACGGGCGGGGCCATTTCCGTGGTCATGCCAAGGCTGGTGCGGCGCTGGCAGATCAGATCCTGCACCGGCTGAAAGCGCCCACGGCGCTACGGGAGCGGGTGGTCCGCCTGGTGGAGCTTCATATGACGCCTCTGGAGCCGGACCGGAAGATCCTGCGCCGCCGTCTCAGCAAGCTGGGGCGGGAGGACGTGGAGCTTCTGCTGGAGCTTCAAAAAGCGGACATGGGCAGCAAAGGCACGGGAGATCCGGAGGAGCGGGAAGTCTTCGGTCAGGTCCGCCAGATCCTGGATCAGATCTATCAGGAGGATGCCTGCCTGACCCTTCGGGATCTGGCGGTGGACGGCGCCGACCTGATCGCCCTGGGCTATGTCCCCGGCAAGGCTTTGGGAGCCTGCTTGCAGCGGCTATTGGATCAGGTGGTGGACGAGATGCTCCCCAACGAAAAAGCCGCCCTGCTGGCGGCGGCAAGAAAGGGACTGGAGGGACGATAGTCCCTGTTTGTCGGGCGGTTTACCAAAACCCATGTAGGGAAAGGGCATGCCCTTTCCGCCG
>JAFTKE010000024.1 GCA_017456045.1 Oscillospiraceae bacterium | reverse complement strand
GGGAGCAGTATTTCGCCTCCACAATTTTCAGCCATCGGCATAAGCCTACGCTGGAGGGCCTGTTTGCCGCACTTCTTCAGCGGCCGGAGATCTCCGCGGATACTTTGAGCGAGCTTCAGATGCTGATCGACCAGCGGCGTCAGGAGTTGTAAAAGGTAAAAAACGCAGTCTGTTGAGAATGCTCAACAGACTGCGTTTTTTTATTTGGGAGAAAGGTCTACGCTGCGGCGCAGGATGGTGTAGGGCGGGACCTGCTGGGGGAGGGGGAGCCAGAAGCTCATCTGGGGCGTGCAGGGCTCCGGGAGCGGGGCGCCTTCCGTGTCGGTCATGTTGGAAGCGGTGAAGGGGAAGGGACGCAGGTCCGGGCCCACGGCTTCCAGCTCGGTGCCCTCCGGGAATTTGTTGCGAAGGCTGCACAGGGCGTTGCCCTGCTCGTCGCACTGCTCCACGATGGCGCAGATCTGCCAGTCCCGGATGTAGCGGGAATCCTCCACGTACTGGCCGGGGTGGCCGTAGTAGAAGCCGGTGGAATAGACTCGGTGGGAGACATGCTCCACTTCGTCACGCCAGACGGGGTCGAGGGGCCTACCGGCGGCGATGTCGTCGATGCAGTGACGATAGGCTCCGGTGACGATGGCGGCGTAGTAGGCGGATTTGGCTCTGCCTTCGATCTTGATACAGTCGATCCCCGCGTCCATCAGGTCCTTCAAATGGTCGATGGTACACATATCCCGGGAATTGAGGATGTAGGTGCCTTTGTCGTCCTCGAAAACGGGGAAGTATTCGCCGGGGCGCTTCTCCTCCATCAGGGCGTAGCGGTAGCGGCAGGGCTGGGCGCAGGCACCGCGGTTGGAGTCTCTGCCGGTCATGTAGTTGCTCAGCAAGCAGCGGCCGGAGTAGCTGACGCACATGGCGCCGTGGCCGAAGGTCTCGATCTGGAGGTCTTTGGGGGTATTTTGCCGGATCTGGACGATCTCAGGCAGGCTCAGCTCTCTGGCCAGGACCACCCGCTGGGCACCCAGGTCGTACCAAGCTTTGGCACATTCGTAGTTGGCGATGGACTGCTGGGTGGAGATGTGGCGCTCACAATGGGGGGCGTACTTGCCTGCCATGGTGAAGGCACCCAGGTCTGCCAGGATCAAAGCGTCTACGCCGGCGTCGTCCAGCTGCTCCAGATAGGCCGGGAGCTGGGCGACCTCGTCGTTGCGGGGCATGATGTTCACGGTGACGTGGACCTTCACGCCGTGGTCATGGGCGTAGCGGACGGCCTGGGGAAGGGCCTCCGCCGAGAAATTCCCGGCGAAGGCACGCATCCCAAAATCAGTACCGGCAAGGTACACCGAATCAGCACCATACAGGACTGCCATCCGCAGCCGCTCCATGTCACCAGCGGGGCTCAATAGTTCCAAAACGCTCATTGGTCCTCCTTCAGGGTCTCCAGGAAGGCCAGATGCTCTGCATAAGTTTTGGAGAAGTGATGCTCATCGGTGGAGGGGTCGAAGGCATAGTAATAGTAGCCGGTGTCCTCCGGGTCCAAGGCAGCGGCGATGCTGTTCTGGCTGGGGCTGGAGATGGGGCCGGGGGGCAGACCACGGTTGGTATAGGTGTTGTAGGGGCTGTCCAGCTTCAGATCCTCTTCCGTCAGATCGGACTTGCCGCCCAGGGCATAGACGATGGTGGCGTCGATGTTCAAATAGGGATAAGCATCGGGGTCGGAAAGACGGTTGTAGATGACCGAGGATACGGTGAAGCTTTCCAGGTCGTTGGCGGATTCCTTCTCGATCATGGAGGCGATGATCACCACTTCCCGAATGGTGTAGCCGTCCAGACCCTCCAGCTTTTGCTTCATCACGTCGGTGAAGCTGGCATCGAAGGCATCCAGCATCTTCTCCAGGACACGTTCGGGATCGTCGTTCTCGTAGAAATCGTAGGTGTCAGGGAAGAGGTAGCCCTCCAGGCAATACTTGTCGCCACGGGCCACGCCCTCCAGGAACCAGTAGTCGTCCAGCTCGCCTTCGGCGGCGTAGGCTTCCAGCTCGGCTACGGTACATACGCCGTTGTCTTCCAGCAGCTGGAAGATCTGGGCGCAGGTGTAGCCCTCGGGGATACGCAGGTCCTCCACCACGGTCAGGCCAGAGGAGTGGGGGGATAGGGCGGAGACCAGGGCCATATAGTCATAGACGATCATCTGCTCCGGCTCCACGTCTTCGGGGGAGTTCAGGGTATAGGTGCCGGGACGGATGCCGTCCATGGCATCGGACAGGTCCGCGTAGAGCTTGAACAGGTCGGGGTAGCTGATCAGACCGGCGTCATGCAGCTTCTGAGCCACATCATCGATGTCATCATCCTGGTCGATCGTGATGGTCACGCAGATCGGGTCGCGGCCGAAGGCCAGGACGTCGGCTGCGCACAGCCAGATCATCCGTCCCACGGTGACGCCGATCATCAGGATGATCATCAGCCAGATGGCGGTGGAGAGGATATGGGGCAGGCCCAGCAGACCGTAGCCGGAGCGACGCTTGGGGCGGCCCTTCTCCTGGGGCTCTTCCTCCTCCGGCTCTTCCGCCTGGGGCTCCGTTTTCGGGGCAGGGTCGGGGCTGGGGAGGGGCTGATCGCTGAAGATCTGGTCCAGGATCTCGCCTTCGCCGAAGGTGTCCCGGAACTCGTCGTCCCGGAACTCCGTGGAGGGAACGGGGGCGGTGTCTGTGGGGCTGCTTTCGCCGGGGGCGGGGAAGAAGGCGGTGGGCTCGTCCAGCCCGGTCTCCATCTGCGCCTGGTCGGTGCCCCAATTCTCATTGAGGGTCTCCTGGATGATCTTTTCCAGCTCCAGGTCTGAGGGATGGGTCAGTCCGGCGGAGGTGACGGCATACTCGTCCGCTCCGATCTCGCTGCCCAGGTCAGGGGAGGACAGCAGCTCATCGAGCCACTTGTCGTCCCTGGATCGATCCTTTTCTTCCATAGTCGGTCCTCCTGTCAGCGGATGACGATCTGAGTCGCGATCTTCTGAGCGACCTCAGTGCCCTTCAGTGCTTCTACCAGCGCCAGGCCGAAGGGGATGGCGCAGCCCGCAGAGGTGCCGGTGATCAGCTTCCCATCCCGGACGCAGGGGGCATCCGGCACCATCACGGCGCTGCCCATGCCGCTTTCGCAGCCGGGGTAGCAGGTGGCGCTGCGGCCATCAGTGATGCCCAGGTCCGCCAGCACTGTGGGGCCCGCGCCGATGGCGGCGACGAATCTATCGTTCTCCCAAGCGAAGCGCAGGGCGTCCAGAGCCAGCTGGCTCTTCCGGGCGGTGGCCACTCCGCCAAGGCCGCCGGGGAGGACGATCATGTCCAGCTCGGTCAGGTCCATCTGGTCGATGGTGATGTCCGCTTCCACGGCGATGCCGTGGCTACCGGTGATGGTCGCGCCATCCACACCTACGGTGAGGGTGGGGATCCCGGCCCGGCGAAGCAGGTCGATGGGGGCGATGGCTTCGGTCTCTTCGAAGCCGGTGCCTAACGATACATATACCATTTCTCATTCCTCCAGCAGCTTCGCCACATGGGCGAAGATCTCTTCATGGATATCCTCGATGGAGCGCATGGCTCCGTCTTTCACACAGTCGATCACCGTCCAGCCGTAAAAGGCTGCGGCGGCGCGGCCGCTCTCCCGGCAGGTGGCAAGGTAGGCCATGTCCTGCTCGTGGATGTCGGCTTGGGTGCCCAGGTCCTGCTCCCGCTGGCGCATGAGACGCTGGGTGAAATCGGTGGGCACGTCCAGATAGATGGTCAGATCCGGCCGGGGGAGGCCCAGACGGTCGTACTCGAACTCATAGAGCCAGCGCAGGTATTCAGCACGGCGCTCGGGCGGCTCCTTGGATGCCTGGTGGACGGCGTTGGAGGTGGTGTAGCGGTCGGACAGCACCAGACCGCCGGAACAGTACCACTGGCCCCAATCCTGCTTGAAGGAGGCGTACCGGTCCACGGCGTAGAATGCTGAGGCGGCGTAGCTGTTGACGTCCGAGGGCTTGGTGCCCAGTTCGCCACCCAGGTACATCCGGATCAGGGCGGAGCTGGGCTGGTCGTAGCGGGGGAACACCAGTCGCTTGAAGGATCTTCCCTGGGCCTGGAGCCGCTGCGTCAGCAGTTTGAATTGGGTGGATTTGCCGGAACCGTCGGTCCCTTCGATGACTATCAGTTTGCCCATTTTTCCCAGATCTCCTCTGCGGTCGGGAGGTATACTCCCAGACATAATTCGGTACATTAAAATATACCACATGAGGCGGCGTTTGTCCACCGTCACGCCTGGGTCTAAATCAAAATTTTCTGTGACAGATGCCGGAACAGTGTTCATAGAATGTTTTCGATTTGTTATATTTCATCCCTTGACTGTGGATATTTGTGTGGTAAAATAAAACGGATGCGTGGAATAGCCTGCTCGGGCAGACTGTATGGACAGTTTGACATTCAGATGTGAGGATGGCGACATATGCAAGAAGATAAGGATAAGGCTCTGCCCGGCGGTAAGAAGCCGTCGAAGAAAAATAGAAAATGGGTGCGGGTGCTGCTGATCTGCCTGTGCGTGTTCTTGACGCTGGTGCTGATCGGGATCTGCATCTTCTGGTGGTACGTGGAGCGGCTGCTGGGCAGCATCGACTATGTCACCGATGATGGCCCGACGCTCTCCTCGTCGGAGGCGGAGCATCTTCAGACGGAGGGCTTGGAGACCATCGATCCCAATGAAGATCTGCCCCATATCGATGACCTCCAGACCCAGCCCACGGATCCTGTGGTGCCCGGTGATACGGAGCCTCAGGGGGACATCATCAATATCCTGCTGATCGGACAGGACCGCAGAGAGGACCAGGGCAGCGAGCGGTGCCGCTCGGATTCCATGATCCTGGTGACCTTCAACCGCAGCAACGGGGAGATCACCATGACTTCCTTCATGCGTGACGCCTATGTGACGATCCCGGGGTACGCGCCGTATAAGCTCAATGCGGCCTATCAGTATGGCGGTATGAGCCTGCTGAACGAGACGCTGTACGTCAATTACGGTGTGGAAGTGGATGGGAACTTCGTGGTGGACTTCTCCCAGTTCGAGGATCTGATCGATCTGCTGGGTGGTGTGGACATCAAGCTGACCAAGGCGGAAGCGGAGTTCATGAACAAGAAATACGGCTGGTCTTTGACTGCCGGGGAGCGTCGGCTCAACGGCGAGGAGGCGCTGGCCTACTCCCGGATCCGCTATATCGATAACGACTATAAGCGGGCCGGACGGCAGCGGAAGGTGCTGATGTCCCTGATCGACCGGTACAAGAGCCTGTCCCTGGTGGATATGCTGGGCAAGCTGGAGTCGGTGTTGGGGCTGGTGGCCACGGATATGGACCGGAGCGAGATCATCGCTTTGGCACGGGAGCTGTTCCCGATGCTGTCCAGCTCCACCTTCGAGACGGCGCAGATCCCGGCGGAGGGGACCTTCAAGGGCGGCAACGTCCAGGTCCGGCCGGGGCTCAAGGATTGGTTCCAGTATGACATCGACTTCGCCGCCAACCGGGAGATCCTGAGAGAGATCTTCGACGCGGACTGAATTTGATATGGAAAGAACGCCTGTCGCGAAAAGCGGCAGGCGTTCTTTTTCTTGGGACGGTCGGGGCGATATGGATCTGGTAGGATGACAGATGGGAACGACCTACGGTCGTTCAGCGTGTCCAAAAAGCCCTTAGTGGCGAAGCCACATCCTTCCCCCGGGGGGGGAGGTGGGCCGGCGAAGCCGGGTCGGAAGGGGAACGGCGAAGGGCTGAAGTTTGCAGAAAGCCTAAAAAGCAGGAGATAACATAACATTTCTGCCCGCATTCCCCTTCAGTCAGAAATGCCCGTACCGGTCATTTCTGACAGCTTCCCCCCGGGGGAAGCCAAGGGCGCTGTAGCGCTGTGCAGAGCTTGACCGACGAAGTCGGCACTTGGTGCGGAGCAGTGCGCACTGGTCTCGGAATGACATCATGATCTTTTAGAGATCACACCCTACTACGATGGCGTTGTACTAAGGGGGCTGGATTTGATGATATTGGGCTGCGGAGTGGAGCGAGATGACTGGGCTGTCCGTAGGCGGCGGATCATCCTTGGGGCTGTGTTTTACTCTGTTGTGGACAGCGGAAACGTGACAAAAAATTTGATTTCAAATCATACAAATATTTGGGCGAATAGTTAGATGATCTGAATGAATTTTCTTACGAACGAAATCGACACTTGACAAGGGATGGCGTTCATTTTACAATAATGGCATGAGCATCCCAAAAAGTGGAATATGGAACCGGAAAGGAAAGGTGAGTCCAATGCAGAGGTGAGCAGCGGCCCTGTACGTCTGTCAACATCAGCTTTTGGATAGGAGGATCCATATGAAACGTTTCGTGAAAAAATTCGCAGTGGTCGCATTGGCGGTCCTGGTGTTCTCTATGCTGGCAGGTTATGCTTATGCAACGACGTCTTTTGCTAGCATCAGCATGTATACTGCTGGAGGGTCGTATGCGACTGTCTCCAAGAGTATCGAAAAGGATGATGCGACACCTTCTGTAGTGTTGCTTAACAACAGTGGTTTCGCATCTCAATATCGAGTGCGCATCCTGGGTTGTGAGAAAGGCGGATCAAACCCGGTCAACTATACATATTATAATGATTCTCCGGCGAACTATGTGGTGTGTAATACTGGGAAGACATATGGTGTCGATAACTGGGTCTTTGAAAACGAGTGTGGATATGCCAGTCTTTCGGTCATGCCACTGGGTGGAAATGGAACGACTACTGGTCAATGGAGCCCGGACTCTTTTACATACAAGACCTACACTGTTCCTGAATCTGCCGGATGATACTTTTCCACCCACCACCCTTGGGTGGTGGGTGGAGTTGGTGGTTCTGATGCTTTTGTGGAGACGGCGGATATCGTGTAGGGGGATATAGTTTCTCCGACATGAAGGATGCTCGCCTCTACGATTTGTTTTTGTTGATGATAGCGGTGTGTTGATCGAAGCCGATGGCTTTGATTAGGAGCGTCGGGAGGAAGGGGTAATTTGAAAATGAGGATCAAGGAAAGTTTTCGTGTCTTACTGTGCTGTTTGCTGACTATCCTGTTAGCAGGATGTGACGTGGTACAAGAGCCGCAAGGGGAGGTGGAGGAAGAGTTCGTATGGGATAATACCGAGGTGATGCCGGAGCATGTCATACAGATCGGAGATGAGTTCGAGTATACGCCGGAAGTGTATGTGGAAGGGCATTTCCTTTGCACCGTTACGGATGTTCGCGTCGTGCAGGATGAGGCGGAGTGTCCGCCACCGGAGCTGTGGGTAAGCACACGACTGGCTGCCACGGTAGAAGGGGAATGCGTCTATTTCCAGTATGATGAATGGTTCACAGAGGGAGGTGCCTATGATCATGGCTGCCGGGTGATCCTGGTGGATGTGACCATGACCAATGTGGATGCGGAGTCGGAGTTGGATGACGGTACTTGCGAGGGTGGTCCATTCAACGATCCCTATTTATTCACAGCATATAACGTGGTAAATCTGGTAAATCTGTCCTATGTGCAATCGCTGGGGGGAGCATATCATAGTTTCCATTGCTATTATCCGTACCACTTCACCTTTTTAAGACCGGACTCGGAAGATGATCGGGAGACCCTGGGGAACGAGCAGCACGCGATCCGGATCGCACCGGGGGAGACGGTCAGTTTTACATTGGGTTTTAGTTTGGATGCAGAACAGGAGGGTGAAGCCAGGGATCTTTCCCAGTTGATGCTGTCCGTTGGAGCCAACACCAGTGCCAAGGAGGGCGTGTTCATCGATCCGAAGTTGGGAGATGATGTGGAATGAAAAATACCATCCGTTCCGTGCGGAGGAAGGTGCCGACCAGTAAAAGACTTTGGGCTGTGGTGTGCTGCTTGGTGACTATCCTGTTGGCAGGATGTGATACAGTCCAAGGGCCCCAAGGGGAGGTGGAGGAAGAGTTCGTATGGGATAATACCGAGGTGATGCCAGAGCATGTCATACAGATCGGAGATGAGTTCGAGTATACGCCGGCAACGAACGTGGAAGGTCATTTCCTTTGTCGTGTTACGGACGTTCGCATCGTGCAGGACGAGGCGGAGTGCCCTCCGCCGGAGCTTTGGCTCGATACATGGTTGGTAGCGCTCGTGGATGGGGAAGAGGTCCGCTATGAATATGAAGAGTGGTTCACAGAGGGAGGTGCCCATGATCACGGCTGTCGAGTGATACTTGTGGAAGTGTCGATGACCAATGTGGATGCGGAGTCGAGATTGCATGACGGTACTTATTCGGGCGGTCCATTCAAGGATCCCTATTTATTCACAGCATATAACGTGGTGAACCTGGTGGATCTGTCTTATGTGCAATCGCTGGGGGGCGCACATCATAACTTCCATAGGTATGGGTTAGGCTATTACAGTTTTAGAAGACCTGTATCGGAAGATGACTGGGATACTTTGGGGAATGAGCATCAAGCGATCCGGATCACACCGGGGGAGACGGTCAGTTTTACAGTGGGCTTCCTTTTGCATGCCGATCCTGAGGGAGGGATCAGGGATCTTTCCCAGTTGATGCTGTCTGTCGGAGCCAACACCAGTGCCAAGGAGGGCGTGTTCATCGATCCGAAGTTGGGAGATGATGTGGAATGAAAAATACTATCCGGTCAGAGTTGAGGAAGGCACTGACCAATAAGATGCTATATCTGTCCATCGGCATTGGGCTTGTGTTCTTTGGGATGGATGTGATGGAGAATCGAGCAACGATGCGGGAGTTCGATGAGATCATCGAAAGCCTGATGGACTTAGATTTTCGGGTGCGGACCGCACACACGGGTTATTCGCTGTTCTATCTGTGGTCAGGGATGCTTCCTGCGACCCGGGGGGCGGTGTTGTTTTATACGGTTTGGCCGGTGTTGGCGGCGATGGCTTATGGATGGTCTTATATCGCAGAACGCAGGAGCGGGGTATATGATCAGATCGCCAGCAGGACCAGCGGCAGGACGTACTATGTGGCCAAATATGTGGCGGTGTTCGTCAGCGGGGCGCTGGCGGTGGCCGTGCCGGTGCTGGTCGGACTACTGGCCAACGCACTGGTGGTGCCCTATGATCCGATCCCTTCGGGGTGGAACATCCTGGGGAACAAGAATTTCATGGCATCGCTGTTTTATGAGAGCCACTGGACGTTCGCGCTGGTATGGGTCGGGATGTGCGGCCTGTTCGGTGGGGCGGCGGCTTGTCTTTGCTTCATCGTGGGGACCCGGCTGCGGTATGGTGTGATGGTGATATTGACCCCCTACGCGCTTTATGTGGGGCTGGACGCCCTGATCAACAGCCTGCGGACGGCGGGACTGGTGGGGACGGATCTGGTGCTATCTCCCATGCAGATGGTATACGCCACGCCGGGCTGGGCGAATCCGGAATGGTTCTTGTTCCTGGTGCTGGCTGGGCTGACGGCTTTGAGCTTCGGTCTGGGATATTGGCAGGTGGTGAAGCATGAACTGGCTTAAATTACTGCGCTACGATCTGCGCAATGGGGTGCTGCGGTGGCGGTATCTGTGTGTGCCGGTGGTGTTTTGGCCGGTATGCTTTTCCAGCTGGGTGATGATCTACAACAGCGGCAACGTGGGGTCCTGGATGGACTATCTGATGGGTTGCTTCAAGGGCGTGGCTCCGGTGTATTCGGTGGATGAGCTGGCGTTCCCGATCGGCTGGTTTTTGGTGATGGCCGGGTGCCTGTTTTTGAACCTGGACTATCCCATGAACGATCTGACGGAAGCGGGACAGCAGGTGATCATAAGGTGTGTGGATAAGAAGGGCTGGTTCCTGTCCAAATGCGTATGGTGTCTGGTCAGCACCGGGGCTTATGTGGCGCTGGGGGCATTGACCGCGCTGGTCTACGCACTGATCAGCGGTGGGTCTGCCGATCTGGTGAACACGCCGCAGGTGACGCTGGAGGCCCTTTGGATGGGGACGGCCCGTCCGCTGGAGATGGGTCAGGCTGTGATGGCGGCGCTGGTGCTGCCGTATCTGACTTTGGCGGCGCTGGGGATGGCACAGATGGCGCTGAGCCTGGTGATCAAGCCGACCATCAGCTTCCTGATCTGCGTCAGCGCGCTGGTGATGGCGATGTTCATCGATTCGCCGTACATGATCGGAAACGGTGCCATGGTGATCCGAAGCGCTCTGCTGGATGAGGGCGGTCAGGATCCGGTCCAGGCGGCAGTGGCTTGCCTGGTCATCATCGGTTTGAGCATGATCCTTGGGATCCTACGGTTCCAAAGGATGGATCATCTTCGCTATGAGGAGTGAGTGGACATGAAGATCCAAGTGAAAAACGGGACGAAGGTCATCAAAGGCGTGATGATCCTGGAAAATGTGGAGCTGGAGCTGGAGAGCGGGAAGGTCTATGGGCTCCGAGGCCCCAACGGTGGCGGGAAGACGATGCTGATGCGCCTGATCAGCGGTCTGATCCGGGCCACGGAGGGGGAAGTGTACATCGATGGGAACAAGCTGGGGAAGGATATTGATTTCCCGGACTCCGTCGGGCTGATGCTGGAGAACCCTGCGTTCCTGCCGGGGTATACCGGGCTTCAAAACCTGCGGATGCTGGCACGGCTGCGGGAGAGGATCGATGAAGCGCAGATCCGCCAGACCATCACCGATGTGGGGCTGGATCCCGATGACAAGCGGAAGTATCGGAAATATTCCCTGGGCATGAAGCAACGGCTGGGGATCGCTTCGGCGATCATGGAAAAGCCGGAGCTGATATTGCTGGACGAGCCCACCAACGCCCTGGACGAGAAGGGCGTGGAGCAGATCTGCAAGCTGATCGCGCGGGAGCGGGACCGGGGCGCGCTGGTGATCGTGGCATGCCATGACGCGGCGGTGCTGGAGGCGCTGTCCGATGAGATCTTCACTGTGGCAGAGGGGAAGGTGGAAAGGAAGGCGGTACCATGAAGAAGTGGATGCGCTGGACGATCGTGCTGAGCGTGGTGGCTCTTTTGGCGGGGGCCTGGACTTGGCGCTATGTGACTATGAACCGATACTATGACGATCTGGACAATTCCGGCTACGCGCTTTATCAGCTCGGTGAGATGGTCCCCTTCGGAGTGGATGGGAACGACTCCAGAACGGATCTGAATGGATACTATTTCCGGGTGGATGGATGCGAGATCGTGGGGTATGAGGAATATCTGGAACGTATCGGCGCCGCGCTGGAGCCGAGGGCGGATGACCCTGACAAGCTGGTGGTGGTATATGCCACACTGATCAATGAAAGCTGCGCGGCCAACCCCGTCATGCTGACGGATCTGACACTTCGGGGAGAGGATTCCTCGTTCCTTATGGACCGGGACGTGCTGCGCTGCGCCAATGAGGAGCTGGGGCTCAACGTGGGTCTGGCGCTGGATCCGGGGACCCAGAAGCAGCTGGTGCTTCCTTATGAGGTGCATGAGGAGAAGCTCAGGAGCGAGACGGTGGCGGCGCTGGAGGGATATAAGATGTATCTCCAGGTCACATCGGTGTATACCACCAAGGAGGTCCTGGTGAACGGGGGAGAATGACTGGTCCCAGAATGACATCGACTTCGCCGCCGATCGGCAGATCCAGAGAGTTCTTCGATACGGGCTGGGTCGGATATCAAGATGACGCCTGTCGCGGCTGCGGCAGGCGTCTTTTTTGTAAGGATGGCGGATCCGGGGTTTGAGTTGCTGTCGTTGCTGTGTTTTGTGGCAGAGACAGATGTTTTTATTTACAATACAGATGGGGCTGGTATAATAAGGATAGAGGGAGGAAGCGACACTGGGGTGGGCATCTGCCCTGAGTGGGGGAGACACAGGAGCGTTCCCCGTCTCGTTGAAGCCCCCTCAGGCTGTTTCGCTGACAGCTCTCCTACTAGGGGAGCCTTGGGGCGTGTCTTGAGGGACGGGAGTGAGATCGATGTACGAGATCTATGGAGAGTTGAATAAAGAAGCATATTTGGAATTGGTTCGATCGCTTCTAAAAAGAAGTGATTCGATCATGTTCGATTTGCCCAATATGGGAAGGGTCTTGGTGAATGAACGAAATGCTAAGCTTATGGAAAACTATCCTATCGGCTATGTCGTAGAAGAAGATCAAGATCTGCACTTAGCATATATCAACAGAACTGCCAGATACCTAGATCTGATCAGGGACGATATTATCCAAAGTTATACGGATACAGGGTATCTGGATCAAATATCCAGCATTTCCATGGAGATCTTCCATGTTGCAGTAAGCGAGGATACCTATGATCTTTTCGCTCAAACTGATGATTTTTCTGGATGGAGGTATCCTGCGTTCCCGGAAGACCCGTGTTTTCTGTCTGGTGGAAAATGTATTTTTCAATGCATCGCCCATGAACGCTTGTGTTTGCTTTATATTGAAGATGAAGAGATGATACGTTTCCTTGGGAGGGAGAAGCTCGATGTCGTGGAACGAGCTGATCTGCAGATACCTAGTCTGGGTCGAATGATACGTTCATTGCTGTGGTGGAGTGGAAAGGGTCATGGTCATGGAGAGGTCGCGGGATAAGGAATGGCTCATCGCGCTGAAATGGCTCATAGGATCTTTTTTGGCGATCATCATGTTGTTCGGGTGTCTGACGCTCGTCATCGTTCTTATGATCACGTCTGATGATGAAAGGTTCCCAACGGAGGGCGTGTGGTATTGCGAGGAAAATGGGATGCAGTTATCGTTCGAGGAAGATGTGGACAGCTATGTGACGAAAGATGGGGAACAGGTCCCGTGTTCGATCGGTATCGAGAGAGGTTCACGATCCATTTTCGTCGATATCCAGGATGAAGAGTCCGGTCTTTTCGAAGTGCCATTTTTTGAGGGGCAACAGGTAGCGTTGAGCCCATCCATACTGGCGATACGAGGGGAGGATGGGACGTACTATGTTTTCGTCAGGCAAAGCGGGACGGAGGATGGGGCTGATGGCCCGCTGTCCTGAGTGGTGGAGATATAGGAGCGTTCCTCTGTTTAGCTCATCATCGATCACAGCCGGGAGACGATAAAGGCTTGCCCCGTTGAGATCTGTGGTCTGCGTGGCGAACAGGGGATAACGAAAGAGATAAAAGATAGGAAGATGAGGTGGTGACGGGTACATGAAAAGGAAAAAAGTCATCCTGGGGATCGCCATTGGGGTGGTCATAGGGATATTGGTCGTTTCTTTCGTTTTTGCCATGCTACCGGTCCCGTTGGATGTGGAAGTTCGACCTTTCACGCAGAGGAGCTATGTCCCTGCGGATGGTCGGATGGATGTGGATGGGGCTCGGCTGGCTTGGCAAAGCTACTCTCTTTTGGGGTCTAAATTGACTGTCGTGGATGGTTCCGGGGAGGAGACTGTGGTATATGGTGTATCAGCTCCGTTCCAACTTTTGGGCGATCAGGTCGTGTACATCGAGGGAGGTTCACTCAAGATCGGATCGTTGGATGGAAAAAGCGAATGGAAGGTCGCTGACGATGTCTCAGACTTCATCGCAACGCCGGAACTGATCCTATATCAAATCGGGATGGACCTCTATCAGTGCGATCCGTACGGTCACGATAGCAGATCGATCAAGGACGATACCTATCACTTTTTCGTCACGGACAGTCGGGTCTATTCCATGGACATAGACGGGCATATCTCCTGTTTGGGGGAGGATGGGACATGGACGGAGGTACTTTGGATTCGTGTGGATGGATATCCGTTCTCCTTCGAGATCCAGGGGGATCGCATCGTGTATATGGATAGCAACGAGATGTGCTTCGTGGATCTGGATAGTGGGGAAATGAAGAAGATCCCATTGGTGGATGAAACGTATTCGAATCATCGGATATGCTATGTCTGTGACGAAGAGGACACCTTCATTTCTTTCCAGGGTACGAAGACGGATGGATCCATCGTCACGGATATCGACCATGGGAGCAACGGCTTGTGGGTGATCGATCCCGAGACGTGGACGCTGCGAAAGCTGAGCGATGATGTGTTCCAAGAGCTGTACCTTTTTGGAGGCGATCAGCTGTTCGGCGTCATCGATCGGTCACTGTACCAAATCGATACGAGGACGGGAGAACGGACGCAAGTGGCAGGGCTGGATCTGCAGCATGAGATCGGGCAAGCCCTGTATCCCGGGATTTCGTGAGGGATAGGATAGGGGACAGGCCGCTGTCCTGAGTGGGGGGAGACACAGGAGCGTTCCCTGTTTGGCGGGCTGATGCGGTACAGTCCTTGGCCTGCGGACAGGTTCGTGATGACAGTGTTATTTCGTGCATCCTGCCTTTAACAGCTCCGTTTTTACGGGAGATGCTGAGCGATTCGGACTCCCCCCGCCCCATTGCGCTTCGCTTATGGGGCACCCCCCTCATAAATGAGGGGGGCGAGGGGCGTGGGCGGAGGTTTCGACGAACAGGGATCTGACGGCGTATCTCTTATGTTGACAGCATTGCCTCTGGGGGAAGGTAAGGTCGATCAGTGGGTATCAGTCGTGGCATTCATCCTGAGCGGAATAAAAATCACACGGGCGTGCTGATGCACGCCCGTGTTGGTCATTTGTAGGAGGCGACGTTCTTGCGGACCAGGGCGCGTTTTAGGCGGGCTTCCGCCAAGCGCAGGTCCGTATCGGAGGCGGTCTTGTCGGCCAGGGTGGTCTTGGCTCGCTGGTAGGAGGCCTCGGCTCGTTTCGTGTCGATCTGGTCGGCCCATTCGAAGGTGGTGGGCACCAGGTCCACATGGCCGTCCATGACGCTGAGGATCCCGCCGATGCAGGCGGCGTAGCGCTTTTGGCCATCCACGATGATGGTGGCGCGACCCATGCCCAGGGGGGCCACCAGACTGGTATGGCCTGCCAGGATGCCGATGTCACCGGTGACGGTGCGGACCACCAGCTCCTCTGCCTGACCATCGAAGGCCACGCCGTAGGGGGTGACGATCTTCAGAGGGAAGGGGGTCATTTGACCTCACCGCCTCTGTACTTTTCCACGACCTCGTCGATGGAGCTGGCGAACAGGAAGTAGGATTCGGGGATCTGGTCGTGCTTGCCTTCGATGATCTCCTTGAAGGAACGGATCGTCTCCTTCAGGGGGACGTACTTGCCCTGGTAGCCGGTGAACTGCTCGGCAACGTGGAAGGGCTGGCTCAGGAAACGCTGGACCTTACGGGCACGACCCACGATCGTCTTATCCTCCTCGGAGAGCTCGTCCATGCCCATGATGGCGATGATGTCCTGCAGCTCCTTGTAGCGCTGGAGGATGTGCTGCACCGCACGGGCAGTCTCGTAGTGCTCCTTACCCAGCACCTCAGGGCTGAGGATACGGGAGGTGGAGTCCAACGGGTCAACGGCGGGATAAATACCCAGAGATGCGATGCCGCGGTCCAGAACCGTGGTGGCGTCCAGATGGGCAAAGGTGGTAGCAGGCGCGGGGTCCGTCAGGTCGTCAGCAGGGACGTAGACCGCCTGTACAGAGGTGATTGAACCGTTCTTGGTGGAGGTGATACGCTCCTGCAGGGCACCCATCTCCGTTGCCAGCGTGGGCTGGTAGCCAACGGCGGAGGGCATACGACCCAACAGTGCAGAAACCTCAGAACCCGCCTGAGTAAAGCGGAAGATGTTATCGATGAACAGCAGCACGTCCTGGTGCTTCACATCACGGAAGTATTCCGCCATGGTCAGGCCGGAAAGGCCTACACGCATACGGGCTCCGGGGGGCTCGTTCATCTGACCGAAGACCATGGCGGTCTTGTTGATAACGCCG
>JAFTKE010000023.1 GCA_017456045.1 Oscillospiraceae bacterium | reverse complement strand
GGAAGGTAAATTATCGTTTAGCGTACTAAGCGCCGCAGGCGCATCCCTTCCCCCGGGGGGAAGGTGCCCCGAAGGGGCGGAAGAGGAATGCGGGCGGCGACGTGATGGTTTAGGGGCGGTATAGACCTGGATCATCGTTTCACGTTTCAGCAAGTCTGATAGGTTTTCTGAACTTTTAGGTTGAAGCCCGCATTCCTCTTCCGACCTCGCTACGCTCGGCCACCTTCCCCCCGGGGGAAGGGATGCGGCTACGCCGCTAAACGATGATTTATATGTCTTAGATCAAAAGGACAAGGGGCATTTTTATGGGAAGTGCATTTGAAAGATATTTTAGCTGCCTGAAGGGGAAGAAGATCGCAGTCCTGGGGCTTGGGGTCAGCAATCGGCCTTTGGTGCGGCTGCTTTTGGAATATGGCTGCGATGTCACCGGCTGTGACCGGACACCCAGAGAGAAGCTGGATGAGGAAGTGCTGGCGCTGGAGCGCGCTGGATGCGTGCTGTCGGTGGGGGAAGGGTATCTGGAGGATATCCAGGCGGATCTGGTGTTCCGTACTCCCGGTATGTATCCCGGGAACCCGGCTTTGGAGGGACTGAGACAGCAGGGGGCCAAGGTCACCTCTGAGATGGAGGTGTTCTTCGAGGTTTGTCCCTGCCACACCATCGCCGTCACCGGATCCGATGGGAAGACCACCACCACCACGCTGATCTCCGAGATGCTGAAAGCGGCGGGCTACACCGTATGGCTGGGGGGCAACATCGGCACGCCGCTGCTTCCTCTGTGCCGACAGATGGGGGAAGAGGACTATGCTGTGGTGGAGCTCAGCTCCTTCCAGCTGATGGATATGGAGCGAAGCCCCCAGCGGGCGGTGGTCACCAACCTGGCTCCCAACCATCTGGACGTCCACAAGGATATGGACGAATATGTGGAGGCCAAGAAGAACGTCTTCAAGTTCCAAAGCACCGGGGATCGTCTGGTGCTGAACGCCGACAATGCCATCACCGATGGGTTCACTGGCGTTGGGCTCACCCGGAAGTTCTCCCGACTGGGCAAAGGCGATGCCTGTGTGGTGGATGGGACGATCTGCCGGGATGGGCAGGAGGTGCTGGATACTGAGGATATTTTGATCCCCGGTGTCCACAATATAGAGAATTACATGGCCGCCATGCTGGCGGTGGAGGGCTTGGTCAGTGATGAGGTGATCAGGTCGGTGGCGAAGACCTTTGGCGGTGTGGAGCATCGGATCGAGCTGGTGCGTATCAAGGATGGGGTGCGGTTCTATAACGACTCCATCGCCTCTTCTCCCAGCCGCACCATCGCGGGGCTTCGCAGCTTCCCGGAGAAGGTGATCTTGATCGCCGGTGGGTATGACAAGCAGATCCCTTACGATGTTTTGGGACCGGAAGTCTGCGCCCATGTCAAGCTCCTGGTGCTGGGCGGCGCCACGGGCCCCAAGATCCGGGCCGCTGTGGAAGGCTGTGGAGCTTATGTCCCCGGCAGCCCTGAGATCATGGACTGCGGCGATTTCGAAAGCGCCGTCCGGGCGGCGGCTGGGGCGGCCAAGAGCGGCGACGTGGTGCTTATGAGCCCTGCCAGCGCAGCCTTCGACCAGTTCAAGAATTTCATGGTCCGAGGGGACTTCTATAAAAAGATCGTGAAGGAGCTGTGAGCATGGACACGACGAAGATCACGAAGCCGGCACGGAAGGTGCTGAAGGTGAAGCGCTGCGGCGCGGTGATCGTGGCGGCGGGCAACGCCTCCCGGATGGGGGGCATCGATAAGGTCATGGCGGAGCTTATGGGCGAGCCTATGATCGTGCGGACCGTGCGGACGTTCCAGGCGTGCGACGTGATAAAGGAGATCGTGGTGGTGACCCGGCCGGATCTGATCGTGCCGATCTCGGACCTGTGCCGGGGCATGGACAAGGTCACGGCGGTGGTCTGCGGTGGCAGCAGCCGACAGGAGTCGGTGGAGCTGGGACTCAACGCCCTATCCAAGAAGATCGAGCTGGCGGCGGTCCAGGATGGGGCCAGGCCCCTGATCTGCTGGCAGGTGATCGACCGGACGGTGTGCGCCGCCAACAGCTATGGCGCGGCGGCTCCGGCGATCCCGGTAAAGGACACCATCAAGGTGGTCACCGGGGGGATCGTGAAGGAGACTCCGGACCGGAAGACGTTGCAAGCGGTGCAGACGCCTCAGGTCTTCGATATCGACCTGTTGAAGGGCGCACTGAAAAAGGCGAAGGAGGACGGCGCGGAGGTCACCGACGATTGCTCTGCCGTGGAGCGGCTGGGGATGTCGGTGAAGATCGTGGAGGGGGATGAGCGGAACATCAAGGTCACCACCCCTATGGATCTGAAGATTGCGAAGCTATTACTGGAGGAGATGCTATGAGGATCGGACATGGATATGACGTGCATCGCTTGGTGGAGGGCAGGAAGCTGATCCTGGGCGGTGTGGAGATCTGCTATCACCTGGGGCTTTTGGGCCATTCGGATGCGGACGTGCTGCTCCATGCGGTGTCCGACGCGCTGCTGGGCGCCGCTGGGATGGGGGACATCGGGAAGCATTTCCCGGATACGGACCCTCGATATAAGGGAGCGGACTCCCTGGAGCTGCTGAAGATCGTAGCCCGGAAGATCGCCGAGGCGGGGTTCTCGGTCAGCAACATCGATGTGACCATGATCGCCCAGCGGCCCAAGCTGCGGCCTCATATCGAGACCATGGAAGCGAACATCGCTGCTGCTGTTGGCGTGGACGTGAGTCGGATCAACGTCAAGGCCACCACGGAAGAACGGCTGGGCTTCACCGGCACCGAGGAAGGGATGTCCTGCCACGCGGTGTGCCTGCTGGAGGAGCGTTGAGCCATGGACTTCAAGGTATTGGCCGTGGGCGACGTGGTGGGCGAGCCGGGACTGGCCCGCATCGAACGGTCGCTGCGGTATCTCAAGCGGAAGACCGGGGCTGATTTCCTGGTGGTCAATGGAGAGAACGCCAGTGGCGTGGGGCTGACGCCGGATCAGGCGGAGCGGATCTTGGATGCCGGGGCGGATGTGATCACCTTGGGCAACCACAGCTTCAACCGGCGGGAGATCTGCGCTTATCTGGACGACTGCCCCCAGATCCTGCGGCCTGCGAACTATGCGCCCCAGATGCCGGGCCGGGGATATGGGGTCTTCGACAGTAAGATCGGGCCGGTGGCGGTGGTGGATCTGATCGGGCGGTGCGGTATGGATTTTGGGCCGGACAACCCCTTCTTGATGATCGACAAGATCTTGGATAAGTGTGACGCGAAGATCGTGCTGGTGGAGATCCACGCTGAGGCCACTTCGGAAAAGCTGGCCATGGGCCATATGCTGGATGGGCGGGTGGCCGCAGTATGGGGCACCCATACCCATGTGCCCACCGCGGATGCTCAGGTGCTGCCCAAGGGCACCGGGTATGTGACGGATCTGGGCATGACCGGTCCGAAAAATTCGATCCTGGGGGTCCGTCCCCAGCAGTCGATCCAGAAATTCCGGGGTGATCTGACCAGCCGGTATCAGTGGGCCGATGGGCCGACGAAGCTGGAGGCGGTCTTATTCACCATCGACAGCGCCACCGGTCGTTGCCGGAGCGCGGAAAGGGTAGATATACACGATGAAGATACTCCACGCCGCTGACCTGCACCTGGATACGCCCTTCACCGGGCGTACCGAGGCCGAGGCCCACTTCCTGCGGCAGGAGCTGCTGAAGATCCCCCAGAGGCTGTGCCAGATCTGCGTCCAGGAGGGCTGCGATCTGGTGCTGCTGGCGGGGGACCTTTTCGATGGCAGCTGGACCATGGAGAGCCTGGACGCGCTGCGCCGGAGCCTCAAAGAGATGGCGGTGCCGGTGTTCATCAGTCCGGGCAATCATGACTATCGTGGGCCGGATTCGCCGTATCTGACGGAAGCTTGGCCGGACAACGTACATATTTTCTCAAGCTCGAAGATCAGCGCCGTGGAAGTGCCGGAGCTGGATCTGAAGGTCTATGGGGCGGGGTACGATGCCATGGACTGTCCGCCGCTGCTGGAGGGGTTCCGGGCAGAGGGGACGCAGACGTATCATGTGGGCCTGCTCCACGCCGATCCCATCCAGAAGGGATCCCCCTACTGCCCGGTCACCATGGCACAGGTCCAGGAGTCTGGGCTGAGCTATCTGGCCCTGGGCCACGTCCATCAGGGGGGACTGTTCCGCTCCGGCGAGACCCTGTGCGCCTGGCCCGGCTGCCCCATGGGGCGGGGCTTCGATGAGACCGGGGGGAAGGGGGCGCTGATCGTGACCCTCAGCGCCATCGCGGATGCTCGCCCGGTGTCACTGGATGGCCCCCGGTTCCATGACCTCCAGGTGGCGGCAGGGGAGGACCCTGCCGGGGCGATCCGCCGGGTGCTTCCACCTTTGGGACATGAGGACTTCTACCGGATCACCCTCACGGGAGAGGCGGAGCCTTTGGACCTTCCTGCCCTTCGCCAGGCGTTCCCACAGTTCCCTTATCTGGAGCTGCGGGACCGGACGGTCCCGGTGCTGGACGTGTGGGGGGCGCTGGATGAGGATACCCTGGAGGGGATGTATCTTCGGACGCTGAAACAGGCCATGACCGACGCATCTCCGGAGGACCGGGAGGCGCTGGAGCTGGCGGCTCGGATCTCCAAGCAGATCTTGGAGGGAAGGGAGGTGGCGCTGCCATGAGGATCTATTCCATGACTGCCACCTTCGGGAAGCTGGACCATGAGACGCTGACCCTGCAGCCGGGGCTGAACGTGATCGAGGCCCCCAATGAATGGGGCAAGTCCACCTGGTGCGCCTTCCTGGTCACCATGCTCTACGGTCTGGATACGCGGGAGCGGACCCGGAAGGGGTCGCTGGCTGACAAGGAGCGCTTCGCTCCCTGGTCCGGCAGTCCCATGTCCGGCAGGATCGACCTTTGCTGGAAGGGGCGGGACATCACCATCGAGCGCCGGGCCAAGGGGCGGATCCCCATGGGGGAGTTGAGCGCATATGAGACTGCCACCGGGGTGGAGGTGCCGGAGCTGACGGCTGCCGACTGTGGTCGGGTGCTGCTGGGGGTGGAGCGCAGCGTGTTCACCCGCTCCGCGTTCATCCGTTCGGCGGATATGCCGGTGACCCAGGATGAGGAGCTGCTGCGGCGGCTGGATGCCCTGGTCACCACCGGCGATGACAGCGGTCAGGCGCAGGTGCTGGGCCGGAAGCTGCGGGAGTTGAAGAACAAGGTCCGCTACAACCGTACGGGCTTGCTGCCGGAGGCCCAGTCCCGGCAGGTCGCTCTGGAGCAGAAGCTCCAGGAGTTGGATGGACTGTCGCTCCAGTCGTTGCAGCTGCGCCGCCGGAAGACAGCGCTGGAGCATCGGATCGGAGAACTGGAGAACCACGAGGCTGCCTTGCGCCATGCAGCCTCGCTGGAGGATCTGCGCCGGGTGGAGGAGGCCGAAGCGGCAGAAAAGCTTGCCCGGGAGCAGTATGATATGGCGGAAGCGGCTTGCTGTGGGCTGCCCCAACGGGGGGCGGCAGTGGAGGCTCTGGAGCGACAGAAGGACCGGCAACGCCGCTGGGAGCAGGTCCAGGCCAAGGAGCGCTCGCTCCCGCCGATCCCGCAGCCGCCGGAGGCACCGGAGCCCTTCCGGGATATGGATCCGGCGGACGCCCCTTGGCAGGTCCAGCGGGATGAAGCCAGCTTCTATCAGCTGGAGCGGTCCGGGCGTCCTCTTTGGTGGATCGCCCTGGTCTTGGGGCTGGTCCTGTCGTCCCTGGGGGTGGTGCTGGCGGTGTCGGTGCTGCCCATGGTGGGGCTTTGTGTTTTGGCGGTGGGGCTGGCGGCGCTGGTGGTGGGGGTGGTGTCCACCCTAAAGGCCAGACGGCAGCGACGCACGGCCCAGTCCCGGCGGATGGCCCTTTCCAGACGATATGGCAGCGATGATCCGGATCAGTGGATCGCCTTGGCTCATGGCTACCGGGACAGCTGGGAGCGCTACCGCAGGGCGGACAAGGCTGCCCGTGAGGCTCGGGTGGAGCTGGAGCAGGAACGAATCCAGCTGGAGCAGCTCCCGGAGGATGAGCATGAAGACTATGCAGCAGCGATCGCTGCCTGGGATCAGCTGGCGGCACGGCGGCGGGTGCTGGAGCAGTCCGGCGCTCATTTACGGACCCTGCGGGCCGTGGTCAAGGTCGTTCCGGCGGCTTCGGTACCGGACACGTTGACGGAGACCGCCCAGCAGACCTGTCAGCTGCTGGCCCAGGCCCGGCAGGAGCTGCAGCAGCTGCAGCTGGAGCTGGGGCAGTGCCTGGGGCAGATGGAGCTGTTGGGCGATCGGGAGACGCTGCGGCGGGAGCTGGAGGCCGCAGGGGAACGGGTGGCCCAGCTGGAGCAGACGGAACGGGCGCTGGGGTTCGGGCTGGATGCCCTGGAGCAGGCCCGTGGGGAGCTGCAGCGGCGGTTCGCGCCCCGGATCGGCAAGCAGGCCCAGGCGCTGTTCGCCCGACTCACCGGAGGACGGTATGACCGGCTGGTCATGGATCGGGATCTGGGGATCCGATCCAGTGCCGTGGGTGAGGATACCCTGCGCAGCCATCTGTGGCGCAGCGAGGGGACCGTGGATCAGCTCTATCTGGCCGTGCGGCTGGCGGTGGCCAGGGAGCTGACGCCGGAGGCACCGCTGGTGCTGGACGATGCGCTGATCCGCTTCGATGATCAGCGGTGCCACCGTGCGTTGCAGATCCTGGCCCAGGAGGCCCAGCAGAAGCAGGTGATCGTGTTCAGCTGCCAGGGCAACTGTCAGATGACGTCAGAATGACCAATTTTTGGTCGTACGAATTGTCGTATTTGTTGAAAATGACTTTGATGGCCATAAAACGATTGAAAAAGAGCCTTGCGTGAGGTATAATCCCACTAGGAGTTCCGGAGCCGATCCGGAGAAAATCATCGATACAGGAGGAAAACAAAATGAAAAAGATCATCTCTATGCTTCTGGTCCTGGTCATGATGGTGGGCATGTGCGCCATGTTCGCCGGCTGTAACCAGGAAGAGGAGAAGGGCAGTGTCTACTACCTGAACTTCAAGCCCGAAGCAGACGAAGCATGGCAGAAGCTGGCCGCTGAGTACACCGAGCTGACCGGTGTCGAGGTCAAGGTCGTCACTGCCGCTTCCGGCACCTACTCTGACAAGCTGAACTCTGAGATGGCTAAGGGCGACGACGCTCCCACCCTGTTCCAGTGCGGCAACGCACAGGGCCTGCTGGACTGGGGCGACTACTGCCTGGATCTGTCCAACACCGACGTCTACAAGGAAATGACCACCGACGACTTCAACCTGAGGGATGACAGCGGCGCGGTCAAGGCCATCGGCTACTGCTACGAGGCCTTCGGTATCATCGTCAACAAGGCTCTGCTGAAGCAGGCTGGCTACGAGATCACCGACATCACCGACTTCGCTTCCCTGAAGCAGATCGCTGAGGACATCCACGCCCGCGCTGGCGAGCTGGGCTTCGACGCCTTCGCTTCCTCCGGCCTGGACGGCTCCTCCTCTTGGCGTTTCTCCGGCCACCTGGCCAATATGCCCCTGTACTACGAGTTCCGGGATGACGAGGTCACCAAGCAGCCCGCTACCATCAAGGGCACCTATCTGGACAACTACCGCAACATTTGGGACCTGTACATCAACAACTCCGCCGCCGACAAGACCTCCCTGTCCACCGCCACCGGCGATGAGAGCCAGGCTGAGTTCGGCACCGGCAAGGCCGTGTTCTGGCAGCAGGGCACCTGGGAGTATGCCAACCTGGTGGGCGAGAAGTACAACATGAAGGCTGAGGACCTGCAGATGATCCCCATCTACTGCGGCGTCGAAGGCGAGGCTAAGGCGGCTCTGTGCTGTGGCACCGAGAACTGCTGGGCTGTCAACGCCAAGGCTTCCAAGGCTGATCAGGATGCTACCCTGGAGTTCCTGAAGTGGGTCGTGACCTCCGAGTCCGGCACCAAGATGATGGCTGAGCAGTTCGGCCCCATCCCCTTCAAGGCTGCCAAGGAGCCCGAGAACGTGTTCTTCGCCGATGCCAACAAGCTGATCGCTGATGGCAACTACACCGTGACCTGGGCCTTCAACCACACTCCCAACGTGGATGCTTGGAGAGCTGGCGTCGTCTCCGCTCTGACTGCTTACTCTGCCGATCAGACCGATGACAACTGGGCCGCTGTCGAGACCGCTTTCGTGGACGGCTGGGCCGCTCAGTACAAGGTGCAGGAAGGCGGCTGATGGGATCCCCATCCGCTGTGATACCTACTAACTAGACCGACTGGGGCGGGCGACAGCCCGCCCCTTTTCCTATCTTGCTATGAAGGATCTGCTACTGCCTTACATACCCTTGCCGTGGCAAGGATAACGGCGGGGCGAGCCCCCGCTCCACAATGAGTCTATAGCGTGTCGTACTATCCCAACAAGAAAGCGAGGAGAGCGCTTTGAGCAAGAAACAAAAGGGCGGACAGAACCTCAACAGTTATCAGATCCGCCGTCCACTGAAAAGGATGTTCCCGCTGTTCATCCTCCCTACGTTCCTGTGCTTCATCATCGGATTCATCTGGCCGTTCCTGCAGGGCATCTACCTGTCCTTCACGGATTTCATGGTGCCCTCTGACGCAGAGCTGACGGTGATCCCGGCGATCGAAGCGGCGCAGAAGGATCCCAGCCTCATCACGGAGGCTGGCGGCAGCTTCTCTTATTATATGGACGCGATGTTCCAGAACTATCGCAAGGCCTTCGAGGATCCCAGCTTCAGCCGGGCGTTCTGGAACACTGCTGGCTTCGCGGTGGTGTCGATCGTGGCGATCAACGTGATCGCTTTCGCCATCGCCTACGCACTGACCCAGAAGATGCGCGGCTCCAACCTTTTCCGCACCGTGTTCTTCATGCCGAACCTGATCGGCGGCGTGGTGCTGGGCTACATCTGGAGCATGATCTTCGACGCGATCTTGAAGCAGTATGCCACCTATCTCACCGCCAACTCCACCTATGGCTTCTGGGGACTGGTGATACTGGTGGCCTGGCAGCAGATCGGCTATATCATGATCATATACATCGCGGGCCTCCAGTCCGTATCTGAGGACATGCTGGAGGCGGCAAGGATCGACGGTGCCAATGGCTGGCAGACCCTGTTCCGGGTCACGATCCCCAACGTGATGCCGTCGATCACCATCTGCACCTTCCTGACTCTGACCAACTCCTTCAAGATGTTCGACCAGAACATGGCCCTCACCGGCGGCGATCCCACGATCACCCTGGCGGGCGGCGCCCAGATCAAAAGTACGGAGCTGTTGGCGCTGAACATCTACTCTACCTATAAGATCGGACGCCGTTGGCACGGTACGGCCCAGGCGAAGGCTGTGATATTCTTCTTGCTGGTGGCAGTGCTGGCCATCGCGCAGCTGACGGCGACCCGGAAAAAGGAGGTACAGCAGTAATGAAAAGCCAATACTCGCTGGGAAGCAAGATCTTGACCTGCTTCTTCGCTGTGCTGTGTATCATCTGGATGATCCCCATTTTCGAGGTGCTGATCAACTCCTTCAAGTCCAATGCCTACGTCAACATGGACGCTTTCGCCCTGCCTAACAGTGAGAGCTTCGTGGGCTTCGGCAACTATGTCAAGGGCCTGACCTTCGGCAATTATCCTCTGGTCAACTCTGTGATCTACAGCGTGGTGATCACGGTGCTGTCCGTGGGATTGATCCTGCTGTTCTGCTCCATGAGCGCGTGGTACATCGCCCGTGTGGACAACTGGTTCGCCAAGCTGTTCTACTATCTTTGCCTGTTCTCCATGATCGTCCCCTTCCAGATGGTCATGTTCTCCCTGTCCTCCACGGCCCATGAGCTGGGTCTGAACACCCCCTGGACCATCCCGATCGTGTATCTGGGCTTCGGTGCAGGCCTGGCGGTGTTCATGTTCGTAGGGTTCGTCAAGGGCCTTCCCCTGGAGATCGAGGAGGCGGCAGCCATCGATGGCTGCGGGCCCCTGCGTACCTTCTTCCTGGTGGTCATGCCCATGCTGAAGCCGACGCTGATCTCTGTGGGCATCCTGCAGACCATGTGGGTGTGGAACGACTATCTGCTGCCCATGCTGGTGCTGGATATCAATGACTACCGCACTATCCCGATCCATGTGGACTACCTGAAGGGTAGCTACGGCACGGTGGATCTGGGCGCGACCATGGCGGTCATCATGCTCAGCATCACACCTGTCATCATCTTGTACCTGTTCTGTCAGAAGCACATCATCAAGGGTGTGGCTGCCGGCGCGGTGAAGGGGTGACCGTCCCCCGAACGCGGACGCTGACCACGTCCGTGGTGCTAGGAAAATGAAAAGGAGGTACCCTTTATGACCATCAAGGATCTGTCCGCTCAGACCGGTTACTCCGTGGGTACGGTCTCCCGGGTACTCAACGACCAACCAAACGTAAGCGAAAAAGCCAAAAAGACCATACTGGAGGCTGCTGCTGCTTGTGGCTTCCAGCTGAACACCAATGCTCAGCAGCTGAAGCAGCAACGGTCCAACAATATCCTGGTCCTGGTGAAGGGCTCTTCCAACCAGCTGTTCAGCAGCCTGGTGGAGGCGATCCAGAGCCGGGTAGCCCTGACCACCTATCATCTGGTGGTGGACTACATGGACGAGGACAACGACGAAGTCCTGCGGGCGGTGCAGCTGGTCAGGGAGAAGAAGCCTTTGGGCATCTTGTTCCCGGGCGGCAACCGGGAGAATTTCCTGGCGCATTTCGGCCGGATCGATGCTCCCTGCGTCCTGGTCACCTCCAGCGGTGCGGACCTGCCCTTCGAGAACCTGTCCAGTGTATGCTGTGATGAGGACCAGGCGGTGATGCACACCATCGAGCGGCTGATCGATCTGGGGCACCGGAAGATCGCCATCATCGGTGGTTACCGGGATCGTTCCGATACGGCCCGGCGGCGTTTCCAGGGCTGTATGGCGGCCTTCGAGGCTCACGGGATCCCCTTCGCGCCGGAGCAGGATTATGCCAACGCCCGCTTCTCCTATGAGGCTGGTTACGAGGCCGCGGAGAAGCTGATCGCCCGCAGCGACCAGTACACCGCTATCTTCTGCATGGCGGACGTGATGGCTATGGGCGCGATACGGGCGCTGACGGATCATGGGCTTCGTGTGCCTCAGGACGTGTCGGTGGTGGGCTTCGATGGACTGTCGATCGGAGAGTACATCGTGCCGAGGCTGACTACGGTGAGCCAGAGCGTGGAGCAGCTGGCCCAGCGGAGCGTGGATCTGCTACGGGAAAGGATCGAGGGATCCCACGAAGCGATCCACGAGGTGATCCCTGCTGAGCTGCAATGGCGGGAAAGCACCCGCTCGATCGAAAAATAGAACGAAGGGCCGCTGCGTCAGCAGCGGCCCTGGGCTTTTTGTGATCAGCATTTTTGGATCAGGCGGATGTAGAACTCTACGGCTTTATTGATGGACTCCAGGCGGATCTTCTCGTCGTTGCCGTGGATCGAGGCGCGTTCTTGGGCAGTCATGTCCATGGCGGAGAAGCGGTAGACGTGGTCCGAGATCCGGCCGTAGTGGCGGGAGTCGGAGCATTGGACCATGAGATAGGGGGAGACGATGCAGCCGGGCCAGGTGGCGGATACGGTGGCGGCCACCTTGTCCCAGGCGGGGCAGTTCACCTGGGAGATCCGGCTGGGCTCGAAGGACTCCAGGACGGTGATCTCCACCCGGTCATTGGCCACGGTCTTGCGCAGGTAGCCCAGGGCGGACTGGACCGTATCGCCGGGGGCCAGGCGCATATTGGAGACCAGGCGGGCCTCCGGCGGGATCACGTTCCGGGCGGTGCTGCCCTCCATCTGAGTGAAGGCCACGGTGGTGCGGATCAGGGCATCGATCTCGCCACCGCTGAGTTTCCCCAGAAGGTCGATCGCCCAGCGGAAGCACCACAGGTTGGCGAAGATGATCCTATAGCCGAAGGAGGAATGTCGGCCCAAAGTCTCGAACATCATCCGGGCAGGGGGCGACAGGCGCATCTTGAAAGGCTTCTTCTCCAGCCGCACACAGGCTTTGGCCAGGGTGCCGATAGGGCCGCCGGGCTTTGGAGCGGAGGCATGGCCCCCGGAGGAGCGTACAAGGTATTGGGCGTTCATCATGCCCTTCTCCGCGATGCCGATCAGACCGCAAGGCTTCTTCACCCCGGGGAACACGTTTTCCACCACAGCACCACCTTCATCCACCACCAGAGCGGGGTGGATGTCGTGACGGAGGAAATAGTCCACGATGTTGTCTGCACCGGGACCGTTGACCTCCTCGCCGCCGGAGAAGGCGAACCAGATGTCGTTTTTCGGCTGGAAGCCCTGGCCGATCAGGTGATCTGCCGCGGACAGGATACCATTGACGGTGGCCTTGGTGTCCAGAGTCCCGCGTCCCCACAGGTGACCGTCCTCGATCAGCCCCTCGAAGGGAGGTTTCGTCCACTCCTCCTCGTTCACCGGGACCACATCATAGTGGGCCATGAGGATGGTAGGGGCCGCGTCGTCCCTGCCGGGCCAGCGCAGCAGCAGCGCCCGACCGGGCAACTGACGGACGGAGCAGGTATCGAAGACCTTGGGATACAGCTCCGGCAGGAGGGAGATCAGCTTCTGGAATTGGTCGTCATCCTCTTTGCTTGGATCCACATTGGACACGGTCCGGCACCGGATCAGCTGCTGCAGCGCGTCGATTGGACGCTGGCGGTCGAAGGTCACATCCTGGTAGGGGACACTGGTCTGCTTTTTAGGCCGGAAGCAAGCAGCGCGGATCGATATCACCCCCAGGAACAGGGCGAGGACGGCTGCCGCGATATATACGATCCACATATCACGAGGCTCCTTTCATGTTTTGATCCCAATATATCATATCTCCCGTCGTCCCACAAGCATCCGTGTGAAAAAATGCGGCATGAGGATGATCCCGTGCGGATCGGACATACTGGGAAGGGATGGACAGCGCGCCCGAAAGCGACAGAAAATAATGCTTGACAAGGGAACAGATACATGGTATAATGCTCAAGCACTCAAGGGGTGCAACTGAATATCGCGGAGTAGAGCAGTTGGAAGCTCGTCGGGCTCATAACCCGGAGGTCGTAGGTTCGAGTCCTGCCTCCGCAACCATAAAAAACACCGGATTTCGAAAGAAATCCGGTGTTTTTCTAACTTTTTGGGGTGAAATGAGAAACAGAAAAAAGCCGATGGTGTTAGTTTTGGTGTTAGTGACTGATTTGTGCAAAATGAATAAATGAAAAATCCGAACTTTTTTGGCGATTTTGCGGTCTGTTATTTGTGAACAGACCGCTATTTTATTACAATTCTAAAAAAGTGAAAATGGCTAAAAATAGTGCAAAATATCTTAAAAGTCCGCTGTATTGGACAGTAATGTATGGTATAATGGACTTCAAGATACAAGAATAAGCTGAACTTTGTGCACTTGAGTGCAGAAACTTTTGAAATTCTGAAGTTTATGCAGTGATGTTTAAATCTTGCTACATTGGGTGGCAGACTGCACCACAGTTGATTTCAAGAACCAAGAAATGTACTTTGTATATGAAGAAATTGATAGGAGAGTGAGAAAATGATTTACATTACAGGAGATATTCACGGAGAAGTATTCCGCGTGGCAGAGGCTGTAGACAGATATAAAATTACCGCCGAGGATGTGATTGTAATCCTGGGTGATGTGGGAATGAACTATTATGGCAACAACCATGGGGACAGACACAGAAAGAAAAAGCTGAACAAGCTGGGCGTGCCTGTTTTCTGCATCCACGGAAATCACGAGATGCGGCCTGGTACCATCGATACCTATCATGAAGTCCAGTGGCATGGCGGCACTGTCTATGTTGAAGATGAGTATCCGAACCTGCTATTTGCAAAGGATGGGGAAGTGTATGACCTGGATGGGCGGAAGGCCATTGCAATCGGTGGCGCATACTCAGTAGACAAGTGGTACCGGCTGTGGATGGATATGAACTGGTTTCCGGACGAGCAGCCTTCTGCAGAGATCAAGGCCAGGGTGGAGAAGAAATTGGAGGAACTGAACTGGAAGGTGGATGTTGTTCTGAGTCATACCTGCCCGGAGCGGTACATGCCAGTAGAAGCATTTCTGTCCGGTATTGACCAGAGTACCGTGGATAACAGCACGGAAGAGTGGCTTGGCAGGATCGAGGGGAAGCTGGATTACAAGGCCTGGTGCTGTGGCCATTGGCATATCAATAAACGGATCGATGAGATACATTTCTTATTCGAGTCTTATGAAGTGTTGGACCGAGAGATACCATAATTTTGCAATGTCGGGATCTCTCAACAATTTATTTCATGAAATATTTCATTAATCTGACTAAGGATTTCACTAAATTTTGAAAATTAGTGAAACTGTAGGATGACATTTCACTAATTCAGTTAAATTGTCAAAGAAATGAGTGAAATGGATTTGGCTTATTTCACTTCTTATTTAAATTGTTTGGGAGGCGTAGCCTTGGCGGCGGGATTATAGGGGATGAGCAATTCTTTATCTGCCTGTGCAAGGATCATGGAAATCAAACGATGATGCTCCAGTATCGTTTTGTCAGACAGAGGCTTGAATTTATCCTCCACTGTAAAAAGCTCGCATACAGAGTAGCCCAGATAATGAGCCAGCTTTTCTGCATTCTGGTAGGTCACAGCATCCCCACGGAGAATCGCATTCAGTGTGGTATGGGAGAATCCAGCCATCTCCGCAATAAGATGTTTGGACTTTTTCAGTGCGCTGACTTTTTTCTTTACAACCTTTTTGGCAGTGGCAATAGCAGCTTTGTTCCGCACACCATTTTCAGCCAGGTGTTTGTAAAGATCGTTCAGGTGGTAGGGTCTGATATCCGTCAACTTGATGTGTCCAATCTCGTCAAAAATCCGGGGAAGCATTGCCCGGTATCGTTCGATAGTGGTAGGGGAAAGTCCGGTACGGGCTTTCAGATCGATGACGTATTCCGCGTATTCATGGAATTTCTTCCGCTTGTCGATTTCATATCCGGCCCGGATCTCTTCTTCGAATTTAATGGCAGCGGCTAACGCAGCTTTTTCAATCTGCTTTTGGCTCATACCGGGTTTGTCGGGAACCCAGGTCTTATATCTGCGACGCTGCTTGCCGGTCCAGTCCAGACCATCGGAAACGAACAGACGGTAGTGCAGTAACTCGCCATTTTTCCTGTATCGTGCTTGTATGTATGCCATAAGTTAAAAATCTCCTTTCATTGAAACTGGCTCACGGTTATCATAAGCCGTGAGCCAGTTTGTGACAAATGTGTGGCTTACTGTTCGCAGCTGATCCAGCGCAGGAAGCTGTCCCAGTGAATCAGGTAGGTTCTGCCAATGACCTTACAGGGAAGTTCCTTCGTCTTGATTGCCCGGCGCAGAGTGTATTCACTGATGTTGATGCCGCTGGCCTTGGCCCGGGCAACGGTCTGCTTCATGTTCATGACGTTCATATCCATAATGTTATCGCTCATCTCGATTTCTCCTCCAATTTCGTTCGTATTTTTCAAGAAGCCGCAGAATTGTCTGCTGGATTCGTTCGGTGCTATAATTCTTAGGGAAGTAACGGCGGATCTGACTCATATCGAACCGCAGTTTTTCTTCCTGATTTGCTTTGGGCTGTCGCATCAGCTCAAAGATCTGATCCATGTCCAGCTCTCCTGACTGGCTCAATTTCTTCAGCTGCTGGGACTGGGAAAGCGAGGGAGTGCAGTCCTCGCTTTCCATAGTCTCAAGCAGATCCCGCTGCTCGGATTCTTTCAGATATGAAAGCTCAACGGCAGGGGTCAGGGCAATCTTACCCTGATCCACCATCTGTAGAATCTCCGGGATCAGGTTGGTCAGCCGAATGTAGCGTTTGACAGTATCCTTGCTAGTGCCAGCGCTTTCTGCAATTTGTTCGGTTGCCAACTTCGGTGCAACTTGCACTGAAGTTAAATCTGTGCGTTGCCCTTGATGGAAGAGTGCTTCAGCCTTCATTTTGTAAGCGTGAGCCTTTTCGCTGGGTAACAGATGCTCCCGATGCAGATTGCTGTCCACCAGTGCGATGATGGCGGCATCCCGATCCATGGAATAAACTAAGGCAGGAACCGCTTCGATTCCTGCCTTTTGGCATGCCCGCAATCTCCGGTGACCGGAGATCACTTCGTATTCATCTGTATCGGTGGCCCGCACCGTAATGGGAGTCAGCAAGCCCTGCGTGAGAACGCTGAAGACCAGCTGGTCCATTTCATCGTCGTCTTTCACCTGGAAGGGATGCCCATCAAAGGGCCTCAGCTTCTCGATGGGCAGGAATTCCGCTCTGGGCGGTGATGTACTCATAAAGATAACCTCCTTTGCGTGTTAACAGGATTTGTGAACAAGCCCCGAAAGACCTGTTTGTAAATGTCAATGAATTTCTTTACCACTGACACTGAAAAAGTTTACCAGCGTTGACAATGAAATAGTTTACCACTCGGTAAACTTTGACACTGAATTTGTTTACCACCCCTTCAGTCTGTCCGCGCACTGTCGGACTGGG